>MGVF01000016.1 GCA_001800355.1 Elusimicrobia bacterium RIFOXYA2_FULL_50_26 | reverse complement strand
TTGCGGATAGCCGTGGAGTCGTGAGGATTAATCCGCAGTCCTTGCATATTACAGTGCCGAATGGTAAGCCGAAACGATCCTGCCGGCTTAACGGTTCAAGATTACGTGAGCGGCACTGGCACTCATTAACCTGTTCCAGGTTATATTTTCCGTCAAAGATGTCTTTTAAGAGACGGAAATAGTAGGGTTTTTTTGTTTTTTCAAGCTTTATGCCTTCATAAAAAGGAAATAAAGACGGTTGTTTTTCCGATATAGTATGCATAAGCGTTCCTCTCAGTTTTATGTCTGCCTGAAGCCTCTAAAGGAAGAATCCAATTGCAAATAAAGTTTTTCCGCGTTTTTAATTGAATTTTTTAATTGTACGGCAAAATAATGTTCTATGAGCTTTTTATTCGCTTCAAGCAGTATCCTGTGAAATTCGTTATCGCTTAAACTGGTAAAATTCACCGAGACCAGGTCGGAATTTAGATGCTTGTTCTCGTAAAAGTCTTCGCAATCCTTAAGCAATCCGTTTTTGATCGCGTAATAATATAACGGGCTTCCGGGGTAGGGAGTTACCGGCCTTATTGTTCTCATCTGGGCATTGTCATTGTACTTTAAAAGAAATTCAACGCCTTTTTCCAGTGTCTTCTCGTTTTCGCCGATATTGCCGAAAATCACGTTGAAACCCGGGCTTATCCCTGCGCTCATTGTAGCTTCTATGCCGCTTATGATTTGTTTAACGGTCAGTACTTTGTTCATGTTCTTTAATATTTCATCATCCAAAGCTTCGATTCCGTAATTGATAAAAAGACAACCCGCCTCGCGCATTAACTTTAATAAATCCGCTTTTGCATAATTTAAACGGCCATTGCATGACCATTTAAATTTCAACTTTGATTTAAGAATGCTCTCGCATAATTCGGTGGTTCTACTTACTGAACTCATCAGGAGTTCATCCTGAAAATCTATATATGAAACATGGTAGTTCTTCATCAATAGCCCGATTTCTTCGACTATGCGTTCCGATGCCCTGGGCCTGAATCCTTCGTCCATTCTATAACAGAAATTGCATTTAAATGTGCAGCCTCTGCCGGAAAGCATAAGCATTGTGCGTTCGCTGCTTTTACTGTTTGGGCCGCGCAATAATGCATAATGGTCTATTGGAAACAAATCCCACGCGGGTAGGGGTATATCGTCAATATTTTGTATGAGGGGACGCCTCGGCGTTTGGATAAACCTTCCCTCTTTGTTAAAAGCGATTCCCTGAACGTTTTCCAATGCGCTTTTTTCTTCCAAAGCCCTTAATAATTCGATTATGGTTTGTTCGCCTTCTCCGATAACAACTGCGTCGGCTTTAGTTATTTTCAGGAAATATTCCGGTTCTGGCGACGGGCCATGCCCTCCGATTATGAAGAACGGCCTGTTTTTTGACTCATTGATCGCATGGGATATTTTTATCAGTTTTCTGTATTGGTAATAGCCTCCTATTACACCGACTCCGACGGCGTCAAACTTTTCATTGTTAAGCAGGGCAGTTAAATGGGATTCAGGATAATGATAAACGTCTTGATTGTATATAATAACTTCATGCCCTGCTTTCCTGCAAACCGATGCGATATACGCTGTTCCCAGCGGAAAAACCGATATGTAAGAATCATTGTCATAGACTACAAGTAAAATTCTCATTTTATCCTCTCGTGTAACCCTGGTCTTCTCCCCGGTGACTCGTTTCCTCTCCCCGACGGGGAGAGGATTAAGGCGAGGGGGAGCTAAAGTTTCTGTTTCTGACGACTTTCCCCTCATCCTGGCCTTCTCCCCGGCGGGGAGAAGGAACTTGTGGGGGGTATGGACGGGTGCTTATTTAGTTTGTGAAAATGTTGTTAATGTGTCGGCGACTATTTCCCATGAATTTAGCTGCTCTGTGCCGCGCATTTTTATAAATGTCTCTATGTATGCGTCATAGTTCTCTTTATTAACCGCGAGTTCCTTTTCCCAATCAATGCAAAAAGGTTCGTCAATATTTATGGGTTCCTTGCCCAGCCAGGCTGCCATATTATATATCATCTCTGTCAGATTGTTATGCCGCTTCATTTCCCTGGTTGTAATAAAAATTATAGGTTTATGATACATAATTGCGAAGTTGAAAGAAGCGCTATTGTGGCTGATAACGAATTTAGCGTCCCTGACCATTTCGATGGTCTGGCCCAAACGCAACGTCCTTTTATTAAAATAGTCAGGGTGTTCGTTGTAGTGAGATCTGGGATGCGCCGCGATGGCAACTTTGACATTCTGCTCTTTCTCAGCGTAATCAAAAAACCTGCAAAGGCTTGGATAATAATTTTCTGCCGTAACCAGCGGTGTTGAATCGGTTATATCGTTGTCCTCGTGAAAAGGAAAGTATACGTCCAGAAACACCGCGCTGTTTTCGCATGATGCCGGTTTCTCTTTTTGTTTTTCAAGGTACAGGTCGTAATCGTAAACATGAATATACTCTGTTTTTGTTGTTTTATCGCATGGGAACAAATTAACTTCCCTCGTAACAGCAGTAGCCGCAAACCAGAAGGTTATGGGTTTGATACCTAACAATTTGTAAGGTATGGAAGTAAATATTTTATTTTTGATACTAACGATTCTTTGCAGTAATTCACGCGGGCTCTCACTGAGAAGTTTGCGAAGACGGCTTATAAAACTTTTTCTCGCATAGCAGTCATTAGAGGCATTATAATTGAAAGGGACAGTAACAAGGAAGATTGATGAATAATAAGCCTTGCTCTTACTTATCATGCGGTACAACCAGAAAAATCTTGGGTATGCAAACCATGTAATTATCATATCGTGCGTGGATAATTCTTTAATTGCCACGCCAACTTCAGTTTTATTTTTGAAAATACGTAACCCTTCAAAAGCGATGGGATCGGGAGGAGTTAAAGACAATTGCGGATGGAAAACTTTTGTTAAATCCCATACAGCAACCTCGAATCCTCTGCGCTGCAATATTTCAATGCCCAGCCTTTTATAATCCCTGGCCGAGAAAGGAGATTCTAAAATTAAATATACTTTATTGATCATTATGTTATAAGCCCTTCGTCTTTGCCTCGCTGAGGTTGTAGCATCGCAGCCACTTTTGCGAGTATGAATTTATGGTCACCCCTGCGTAATCCGAATATTCCGGGGAATATGGAACTTGTTGCAAGCACGAGTATCGTGTAAAGAAAACCGGACAAAATAAAATTCAGGATAATATTGCTCTGCGTCCATGGAAAAAGCTTGAGAGAATATGAAACAGCCATTCCGATGGCAAAAAATCCGGCAAGCGACACGAATTGAAGTTTCACGTATTTGAAAAATGAAATTGGTATCATCTTCGTGTTATAAAACAACATGATATTTACGGCTACTATCTGTATGGCAACCATTTTAATGGACAGGCCTATGGCACCGGCGCCAATGCCCCACTTGTCGGGCGGGGCGATAAGAAAGTAAGTAAGTGGGAGGCCTGCCAGCCACATTGCTACGCTTATATTCCTGTATAGTTTTGTTTTTTCGCCCGTGATGAGAAGCGAACTGCTCAGTTGCCCGTACGTCTGATGCACGGGATATAGCGCCATGATTTTCATGGGTATGGATGCAGCTTCAAATTTCTTGCCGCCCAGCAGGTAGGCAACGGCGTCCGATTGTATGAATATAAAGCATGAAAAAAAGGCGGCCACGGAGTACAACATGGGAACGTACCTGTCAAAAAGTATTGCTATTTTATTTTTGTCATTCTGTGAAAAAGCTATGGAATATTCACGCAAAAGCAACGGTGTCATCGCGCTTGTGAAAATAAAGCAAATCGTACCTACGTTGAAAGAAAGGCCGTAAAATCCTTGTTGTATGCTTCCCGCAAACCGCTGCAACAGCCAGCGATCCATGATACCTGCAACAAGCCCTATGCAGGAACCGATAAAAAGCGGAAAGCTGAAACGATAAAATTCATGGGCATATTTTTTTGTTTGGCCGGCAGGCAACGAAAGATTTGTCAAAAGTGAATATCTTTTCTTGCCTACGAGCAACAGGAACATTGTAATCAGTAATATAATATTGAAATATTGATACAGAAAATAGTTTTTAAGTGTCAGGTTGTTAAGTAGAAACAGCGCCGCCAGTATTGTTACGCCTGCAACTTTTTGCGCGATCCGCAGCGATTCTGAATAAACCGTAAGCCCGAGAGCGTCAACGATATTATCAAGCCCGTTGCTCGCCCATGCGAGGATTGTCATTATCGCGGCAAGGTAAACATATTTCATTTCCTGCCCCGGCCAGATTTTACCGGGTAACGGCGTAAAGTGAGTGAATAAAACAAAGCCAAGCAACAGTAATGAAGAAACGGCAATGAACCGGAAATAGAAAGCGATTAAAGTGGTTTCATTCTGGCGCTGTGACAACTTGTTATAAAACCCGATTGTAACGCCCATGTCCAGGAAGCCTTTAATCTCGCCAAAAAAGTTTGTGAGAAACGAGAAATTGCCGTACATCTCAGGCCCCAGGCCGCGAGGTACCATGCCTGCGGAAAACATGCTGATAACAAAACCCGCCATATTTGTGGCAAGTTTATATACGTATCTTTTTCTAAGAGAGTGTTCCATGTTAGAATTTGAAATGCTGCAATTTTTCCTGTTCAGATGCCCTGTATGCTTCCAGGCCGACGGTTGTTTCGCCCGGCCGGGGCAGAACGTACGCGACTACGCGGTCAAGAAAACCCATCCTGGCGCCTGCGCGGTGTATTCTTTCCTGCAAGTCGGTATCGTTGACGCGGTTCCAGCTTTTTCTCCAGCAGTGTATGTTGTACCTGAAAAACTTCAGGTACGAGCGATAGAGCCATGTCTGCGTCCCGCCGATACGCGGTTTTTCATCTTTAACGTTTACAATTATTCTTTTGCCATGCCTCTCGGTTTCGTATGCGGCGGAGACGAATTCGTGATTTTCCCGCCTTGCGAAATTAAGAAGCGTCTCAAGATGATCGGTTGTCCACGTATCGTCATCATCAATCCTTGCGATCCATTTGCCGCGCACCATATCTAGCGCCTGGTTTGCCGGCACAACCGGCCCGGCAAGCCAATGATTTTCGGCGGTAGGAGGGTAGCGGTATTTTCTCACGGGCAGATTATAAAACCGCACCCGTTTATCGTCAAGCCCTTCTACAAGTTGTGCGGTGTTATCGGTGCAGCAATCGCCTACAATAATAAACTCAAAATTCTTGTAGGTTTGCGCGAGAACGGAAGGCACCGCTCTTTCCATAAGCAGTTTCCCTCTATTATATGTAGGCACATATACTGAAATAAGCGGTTCATCAGAGGTGTTTGAATAAAGGCTTTCATATTTTTGCCGGGCAAAATGCAGTAGCGCCGGTTCGGAAAGCGAATACATGGCGCGTTTTATTCCGCTTATTGCAATGTCGGTTAATGTGCGTTTACGGTTGCTTGTCATCAGTTCCGCCTCCCCACACGGTATGCCTCAGTTTCCATTCGCCGTTAACGTTTTTCCAGACATGTGCCGAGCGTGAACGGTAGAAATTTGCGATTTCCCTGAATTCATCTTCGGATATGTTAAGATATTTCAAAAACCATGCGAAATGCTTTTTCGGAAATTCGCCGTCGTAGCGTTTTACCAGCGCGACTGCTTCTTCGCGCGTAATATGGCCGTCGCGGACTTCGTGTGCCGCGTCGGACGTGGCGCGGGCGATGCCGAATTTCATGTAGGCCAGGTAAAAATGAAACCCATCCTGCTTGTCGTCTATGCTGGCATATTTTGAATATGTGCCCTCGGAATGTTCGGGATTTGCCTTGAACCCGGTATTTTCAACGGAATAATAATAATTCTCCTGCGGCACCCATTTCCTGTAGAAAGAGAACCAGTGCATTTGCGCGCCGATCTTTTGTAACTCTTCCTGGTGAGGCGGTTTGTATAATTGGAAAGGGTTGTTACGCGCTTCCTCTTTTGTAAATATGCCGGCTTCCAACCCGTGGTTGACAAGATCGTCAATGCCGGAACCTTTGTAGTAGAATTCTTTCCAATCCTCCGGCGTTTCATATGCTTTGGATGCGTTTTTAAGCGATCCGCCGTATTCCACTTCGCCGCTTTCGCCGTAAAATATAAGAGGTATTCCGAACTTTTGCGCTATTTGGAAGGCGTATGCTTTCTGTCCGTACGCAAAGGGTTCCCATGCATCGCCCAGCAACTCGAACGCTATGCGCGATAATTTGCGGTGCAGTATGCCGTTGGGGAAGCACAGGAGATTATCGAACCCGGAATCTTTAAAGCTAATGTAATTCTGCCAACCTATATCGGTATATTCAAATGGCGCCCATGTAACTGTAAGTGGATGCATGCCATACTTGTATTTTAACTGGTGCGAGACGTAGGCGCTGTCTTTCCCGCCGCTGCCCGGCACCACGCAGTCGTAACTGCCATCCCTGGAACGGTAACGATCAAGCAGCTCAAGAAGCATTTTTTCACGTTCTTTCCAGTCTATTACGTTGTGTTTTATATGCGCATAATTGCACGCGCTGCATACGCCATTCTCGTCGAATGTTATACGCGGGCGCTGGTTTGAAACTACGCATTTGCGGCAGAACACTATGTCTTTAGGAAGTTTTTCAAGTTGCCTGTCCAGGCTTTTTCCTGAGAATAACATGCCAAATCTCCTTTTACACTTTATGAAGAAAATTATCGTAGATTTTCAGGCCGTCAGCGGCGCTTCTTTCGGGATGAAATTGGCAGCCGTAAACATTGTCCTTGCGCGCAACCGAACAAAAGCTGTCTTTGCCGTATTCTGTTGCGGCCAGGATATTGAGGGAATTTTCCGGCACACAGATAAAAGAGTGAACGAAATAAAAATAACTGCCCGGGGCAATGCCATCCAGGATAGTGCCGTTCCATGATGCCGGACTTTGCGGCAGGATGCAGTTCCAGCCTATCTGTGGAATTTTAAACATATTTTCGTCGGGCATAGGGTCTTTAAAACGGATTACTTTTCCGGAAATTATGGAAAGCCCTTTATTCCATTCAAATTCGGATCCCTCTGAAAAAAGCAGTTGCATCCCGAGGCAAATCCCGAGAAGCGGCCGGCCCGTCTCGATAAACTTCATAAGCGCTTCGTCAAGCCTGTGGCTACGCAATTCGTGCATTCCTTTTCCGAAAGCGCCTACGCCAGGCAATATGACACGTTCGGCCTTTGCAATTTCCGAAGGATTGTCTGTTATGCGTGCCGTGCCGCCTATGTGGTTAATGGCGTGCTCGATGCTAAACAGGTTGCCCATTCCGTAATCAACTATGGTTATTACATTATTGTTCATTACGCGTTGGCCCTTTTCTGCATGATATTCCGTATCCGGATAAACTTGATTTCATTTCAGGAATACTGACAGGTGTAATCCGCTTCGACATAAACTGCACGCTGTCTCTGTTGCGCTTTATGAATTCAATGTTACCTTCTTCCCTGAATTCACCCTCGTTTATATTGTGACTCAAACAATGATAATGAAATATTGATGAAGCGCAAATAGCGTCGGCTTTACCGGTTTGCACGACGTTTCCGGCATGGTCGCACGAACCGCAGCCGCCGCAGGCTATTACCGGTACGGGTGTCATGGATGCAATCTTTTCAACCAGTTCGATGTCATAGCCTGTTGCCGTTCCTTCCTTATCAATCGAAGTAAGCAAAATTTCGCCGGCCCCAAGGTCAACGGCTTCTTTTACCCAGTCGAACACAAGCCTCTCTGACATCTCCCTGCCGTTATCTGTGAAAACCCTGTACGTATCGTCTATTCTTTTTGCCTGGATTGAGATTACTATGCATTGCGAGCCGAACGTTTTGGCCCCTTCTTTTATAAGCGCAGGATTATGAACGGCGGCCGTGTTGATCGCCACTTTGTCGGCCCCGGCGCGAAGTATCTTCCTTATGTCGTCAACGGAGCGTATCCCGCCTCCGACGGTAAGAGGTATAAAAATATTGCGGGCTGTTTTTTCAACAATATCAGAAAGATTATTTCTGCCGTAGAGGCTTGCAACTACATCAATATAAATTAATTCGTCCGCGCCTTCTTCGTAATACTTGCAGGCGTAATCCCATGGTTTGCCAAGGACGCGCAGTCCCTCCAGGTGGATGCCTTTTACGAGGTTGGGGCCTTTGATGTCGAGGCGCGGGATTATTCTAATATTTTTTGTCATGGAGTTTTTTCCTGAAGAACGTTTCTGCGGTTACGAAGTCGAGCGGGTCGTCAATGTCAACAGACCTGGCTTTCGGCATAACGTATATGCGGCTGTTATCAAGTATCGTTTTGCGTTTTTCAAGCAGCACGTTTTTCGGCCATGCGTATATTGAAGAATTCATGTCGTATACGGGTGGTGCGTCCTGTCGCGTTGTAAAACGGCCTGTCTTTACCAACCTGGCCTTTCCGCCTTTGCTCATTTCCACCATGTTAAAATATGGGTTGCGATGGGACGGCGTTACGGAAAACACGCTGCCGGCATGGGTGCGCACAAGCAGTTCGATACAGTTGTCAATGTCGGCGGGGCTTCGAAGCGGCGTGGTGGCATGTAGCAGTACGATAATGTCATACGATTGCTTCCCATCCTCTTCGAGCGTTTTGACGGCGTGGAGCAATACTTCAATTGTGCCGCTGTTATCCTTCGCAAGGCTTGCCGGGCGGATAAACGGAACTTCCGCCCCGTAGCGCCGGGCTACGGCGGCTATGGTCAGGCTGTCTGTGGAAACCATTACGCGGTCAATATAACGGGATTTGCGCGCATGCGATATGGTGTAGGCGATAAGAGGCTTGCCGCACAACAATTTTATGTTTTTCCCGGGCACGCCTTTGGAACCGCCGCGCGCCGGTATAATGCAGAGAATGCGTTTATTTTTGTACATTCATTTCCTCGATAAGTTGTAATGCCTTTATGCCGTCGTCAATGGTAATGCATGGATTTTTATGAGCACTAACGATGTTTATAAAATGATCCATTTCGTCTTTATACGTATTGTCAATGTCAAAAAGCTTTTCATCGGTAATAAGCCGCTGATTTTTGCCGGTATCAATACTTATTGTTTTTTTTACAAGGTTGCAGCATATTGCGCCGCTGCTTCCCACAACACGCAACGAGCGTTGTTTTTGTTGCTGAAGGTAATCAAGGTGCACCGAGCAGGTAAAGCCGGCCGGATAAGTGTATATGCCTTCGAACAGGTCTTCGCAATCAATTTCAAGATCCGAAACTTTTGTTTTAACCAGCGTCCAATTATACGGTTCGCCGAAAATGTAACGCATGTAATCTATCTCATGCGAAAGGTCAAGCGCAACCCCGCCGCCCAATGATTTGCGTGCGCTGTAACAGGCGCGGTAATCGTTTCCAGGGCGCCAGGCCGGCAAGTACTGTCCAGCGTTTATAGATGCAAAATACGGTTTGCCGATTATTCCGCCGGCCACCTGTTCTTTTACAAAGTTTATAGCGCCGAGAAACCTCAGGTTATAACCTATAAACAAGGGTAACGATTGTTTTTTAACGATTGCATGGAGTGAGGATGTGCCGTCAAGCGAATCTGAAAGCGGCTTCTCGATAAATAGTGGCATTCCCCTGGATGCAAGTTCCATTGCCACTGGAAGATGGTTGTGCGTTTCATTGCATACAACCGCAAAATCAGCCTGCACTCTCCCAATGGAGTCGGCAAACTCGATTTTTTCGTGTTTTTGCCCTTCCCTGCCGGTTATATGGCGGCTGTATATAATTACATTTTTTATAGTTTCAACGGCGCACAGGTTTGCTACATGCCGCCTGCCTATAGAGCCGTATCCTATGACTAGTGCTTTCAAATGAAAAACCTCATTTATTTACCGAATCGTCCAGCCGCCATCAACTATTATGTTCTGTCCTGTAACGTATGACGAGGCATCGGCGGAGAGATACAGTACTGCCGCTGCAACGTCGGCTGGTGTTCCCATTCTGCCGAGGGGCGTTCTTTTCTCGTATTTTTTTATAAAAGACACGGGTTGTTTGTCCCGTATTCCTCCCGGAGAAACCGAGTTTACCCGTATTTTGTAGGGCGCATAATAGCTTGCCATGTAGCGGCTCATACCGATTATGCCAGATTTTATGGCCGCATAAGCGCCCGGCATGGTCATGGTTGTCCCTTCGTATATGGAAAAGTCAGGGGCTACCACGCCGTATATGGATGCGATATTTATTATAGAGCCGCCTCTCTTCTTCATTGCCTCGGCCGCGGCGCGCGCGCAGATAAAATAACCGCCCATGTGGTTATTGACATTGGTTTTCCATGAGTTGAATTCGATTTTCTCAAATGTCTTGCCCCAGTCGTTTGTGTACGGATAAGCGCAATTGACAAATATATCCATGCGTCCGTCTTTTTTTAGAATTGCCGGGATGAACCTGTTAACCGATTTCTCCGACGAAATATCTATCGGCGCATACCGCAGCTTGTCGCTTGCGGCAGTATCCGGGCGTTTAGTGTCGGCAACGTACACGGTTGCCCCGGCTTGCAGCAAAAGACGCACGATTTCCCTGCCTATCAGCCCGTTGCCGCCGGTAACCACCGCTACTTTTCCCTCAAGTGAAAATATGTCATTTTTCATTAGAGCTTACCACCCATGTCATAAAATGATTTTGAGGTATCGCCTATAATCGGAATCCGTTTTTTTATAATTTTATGTATTTTTTCCGCTGCATGGCCTGTGCCGTATGGGTTTTTAACAGCTTTGCACAAGCGGCGGAATGCGAGAGAAAAAGCCTTGTCCAGTGCGCTTTTTATGGCGTCCTTTCGGGGCGGGCAATCAATTACGCTTGCCGGTTTTATTCTTCCTTTCTGGCGGTTACCGATATTAACCGAAGGTATCCCGAAGGAAGGCGCCTCTATGATGCCGCTTGAAGAATTGCCGACAACCGCGCTTATGTGCTTGAGGCAGGAAAGGTAACGGAGTTGCCCCAGCGACGTGAAAACGCGCGTATTTTCAGGATGGCGCGCCGCATAAGCTTCAATAAGCTCCGAGATTACGTGCCCGTTGGTATCGGCATTGGGTTTTGTAAAGATTATCTTTATGTTTGCAAACGTATCCAGCGCCGATAGCAGTTCCGTGAAACTTTTCTTTTCGGAGCCATGTTCCAGCGTTACGGGGTGATATGTTACCAGCACGGTTTTTTCACCGAAACTGAAGCCAAGCTGCTTTTCAAGCGCGGGTTTTGCCAGAAGCGGCATTGAACGCACGTTGTCCAGCCCCAGGGCGCCGACCGTAAATACGTTTTGAGGATGCTCGCCAAGTTGTATGACGCGTTGACGGTAGCGCTCGGTTGATGTAAAGTGCAGGCGGCTCATCTTGGTTATGGAATGACGAATGGCGTCGTCAAAGGCGCCTTCCGTAAGTTCTCCGCCATAGAGATGCGCAACCGGTATGTTAGCCATGAAAGCGGCGACAACGGCTGAAAATATCTCGAAGCGGTCACCAAGCGCTACAACCATATCCGGGTTCAAATCATTGAAAGTATCGGCAAAGCCCATTATGCCTAAGCCCGTTGATTTGGTTACGGCGGTTGATGTGTCGGCGGCCAGCAGTGTTTCCACTTTTTTAGTCACCTTAAAATCTTTTTCTATTTCCTTACAGGTAAGGCCGAAAGCCGGCGAGAGATGCATGCCGGTTGCGACGATTTGAAGATCCAATGAGGCATCGCCTGAAATCCTTTTTAATAAAGGATAGAAAAGGCCATATTCCGCACGCGAACCGGTTACTACGCAGATACGTTTTTTCATAAGGAGATCATTTCATCCTTTTTAAAATTTTTTGATGCTTTTTTGCCAATGGCGCTATCCCAGAACATGGGCGAGATGCCGCTGCCCGGGCGTTTAACCGCAAGATTCTGCTCCGAAAGACGTTCGCCTTTTTCTATGTCCCGCGCGGCCACGATGCTTTTGCGTACAATGGCGCGGTTTTTCAGTTCGCTGCCCGAGACTCTCTTTATACCGTCGCCCAGCGCGGCCTCTATATTGCGTATTGCTTTTACCATCGAACACAGTTCCGCAGGGCCAATGCTTGCCTTGTGGTCTGGCCCCGGCATAGTTGTGTCGAGACTAAAGTGTTTTTCGATAACGGTGGCGCCCAGTGCGGCCGCCGCCAGGGCAATCTCTATTCCTTCGGTATGGTCCGAGTATCCGACATTTACGCGGAAAGCTTTCTTCAAAGTATGCATCGCTTTGAGGTTCGCCTCGCTTGCAGGCGCGGGATACTCGGAAGTGCAATGAAGAAGCGTTATGGAATCTGGTTTCGTCCCGGCTCCCGTCAGGATTGAAAGCGCCTTGCGGATTTCCGGCATGGTTGACATGCCCGTTGAAAGTATAATCTTTTTGCGCAGACCGCCAAGCGCCCGCAGATACGGAAGGTTTGTAATTTCTCCGGACGGGATTTTGTATGCGGGGACACCTATCTTTTGTAACAGCCGTATCCCGTCTATATCAAAGGGAGACGACATGAACAGTATATTTTTTTTCAGGCAATGTTCTTTAAGCGCGTAATGAGCGGCTTCATTAAGCTCAAGCTTTCTTATCATCTCAAACTGGGTTTCAGCCGCCCGAGATGTTTTTTGCTGGTATTCCGCCTTGGGCGCGTTTTTAATTACGAGCGAACCGGCTTTGAACGTCTGGAATTTTACGGCGTCAGCGCCCGCGCGCGCAGCGGCGTCCACCATGCATTTTGCTATCGAGAGCGAGCCGTTATGATTTACGCCAGCCTCGGCTATTACAAATACGTTACTCATTGTTTTTCCTGATAACGCAAGGGCAACCGAAAGCCGTTAAATTGTCGCCGAAACTTTTTGTTACAACGCTTCCCATGCCGATGATTGTACCTTTGCCTATTGTTATATATTGCATAAGCGAACTGCCTGCGCCTATGTGAGAAAACTCACCCACCGTTACGCCGCCGCCAAGCACGGCGCGCGGGGCTATGTGCGTGAAATCGCCTATTACGCAATCATGGTCTATCACTGCGCCGGTATTGATGATACAGTTGCTCCCCACCTTTGCGCCGGCATTTATAACGGCGCCCGGAGCGACAAAAGTTCCTTCCCCGATTATGCTTTTTTCTGAAACGACGGCGTGTCGGCTTATTATTGTTGAAAACGCAAATCCGGCAGATGTCGCCTGTTTGCATAACTTAACCCTAAGCGCCGGCGAGCCGATGCTGCCAACCGAGACGTGGCAATGGCGGATGCCCTGACGGTAAAATCGGTCCAGTTCCATGTCGGTGCCGATAACTGGTATACCGTAAATATTTTCCCCGGCTTTTTGCGGTAAATCAATAATACCGGCTACCTTAAAATTTTTTAAATTTAAAATAGCGTCAATAACCACTTTGCAGTGTCCACCGGCGCCTATAAGCAGGAGTTCCGTCATTTTTTTACACTCCGAAACGTTTCAGTGTTTCCTTAAGATCTTCCCACTGGCCCATGTCCAGCCAGGATTTTTCCGATATTGGATAAACGCCTACTTTCCAGCCTTTCGCGCGGCAGGACGCTATCAGGTCTGTCATGTGGAACATTTTGTCCCCGGGAATCAGCTTCAGAACTTCGGGTTCCAGAACGTACATGCCGGTATTAACCAGAAAATCGTATTCCGGTTTTTCGTCAATTTTATTCAATTGGCCGCTGACGCCAACCGTGCAAACGCCATACGGTATGGTATAGTGTTTCATGGAGCCTACCAGCGTGATTTTATTGCCGGAGCTTTTGTGGAATTGAACGATATCTTCAAAATCCGCCTCAATAAGTATATCGCAGTTACTGACGAAAAAAGTTTTTTTGAAACGGTTGCGCAACAGGTTCAGGCTGCCTGCCGTGCCAAGCGGCTTATCTTCCCTGACATAACGTATGTCGTAAGGATGTTTAAAATCTTCAAAATATGCCTTTATTATGTTTGACTTATAATTAACCGAAAGATAAAAGTCCGTGCAGCCATAATCGTAGAATCGGTTGATGATGAGTTCTATAACCGGTTTGTCGCCGATAGGCATCAGCGGTTTGGGAAGTATTTTTGTAAAAGGCGCAAGGCGCGTGCCTTCTCCCCCCGCCATCAGCACTACCGGAAGGGCTATCGTTCCTTTTTTTTGAGCCGTTCCCTTGAAGAGATCCGTCCACCACACAACGGACACTACTTTACCGGCGGTATCAACGACAGGTATGCACTCGATGGCTTTGGAGAGCATTTTCTCCTTCGCTTCCTCAGGCCTGTAACCGTCATTTAACATGACCGGCTCAGGGTGCATGGCTTTTTTTATTGCTGCGCTAAGCTTGCCGCCCTTGAGCATCCAGCGCCGTATATTGCCGTCCGTAACAACGCCGAGCAAACGCGTGGCTTCATCAACCACGAACAGGATTTTACCGCCTGAGCTGTCCATCTGTTTCAATGCGTTGCGAATTGTCAGCGTGGGAGGCACAAGGATACTATTTAAGCGATTCATCTTAGCACTCCAATAAACGGCGAAGGGCCGTGGCGGAACGTCGTATTGCGGCGTCCGTATTGAGCGTTGATCCCGGCAGGCACAAGCCGTTGCGATATATGTGCATGGCCTGCGGGTAATGCCGGCAATCGGCGTATTTTTCGTAAGGCGGAAAACATGGTATAGGCATAAATATGCGCCGTGCAGGTATACCTTCCGCCGCCAGTTTTTTTTGCAGGCCGGTAATCGAAGCCTTCTTTGTAACCGTCACGCAGGTGAGCCAGCGCGAGCTTTTTGCGCCGGGATATTCCTGTTGGAAATCAACTATTCCCCTGCCGCCAAGCTCCTTGCGGTATATAGCGTAAAATTTACTTTTTCTTTTAAGGAAAAAATCCAGCCTCTGCATCTGGGCAAGGCCGAGTGCGGCCTCGATATTAGTCATGCGGTAGTTGAATCCGGCTTCGGGGTGATAGTATCCCTTTTGTTCGTCCCGCGCCTGGTTAACCAGAAACTTTATGTGTGCCAGCCGCTTATCGGATTTACCGATTAACATGCCGCCGCCGCCGGTAGTCATTATTTTATTGCCGTTGAAACTGAAACATCCAATTTCGCCCAAAGTTCCTGCGCGCGCGCCCTGCCAGGTTGCCCCGAGGCTTTCGGTCGCGTCTTCGATGATGTAGAGCTTGTGCTTGCGCGCTATGCGGGTAATGCCGTCCATGTCGCAGGGATTGCCGTAGAGGTGAACAGGTATTATGGCCTTCGTTCTTTTTGTTATTCTGTCCTCTATTTGGGACGGATTGATATTCCAGGTTAGCGGATCAACGTCAGCGAAAACCGGAGTAGCTCCAACCTGAAGCACCGGATTAACGGTTGCGATAAATGTGAGCGCCGGCACGATTACTTCATCACCTTTCCCTATTCCAAGTTCATGCAGGGCGATATGAAGCGATGCCGTGCCGCTTTGCGTTGAAACTGCGCGCGGCACATCGTGGTAACTTGCAAAGGCATTTTCAAATTCGCCTACAAGCGGGCCGACGGTTGAAACATAGCCGCTGTCAATAGCGCTATTGACGTATTTTTTTTCAAGTTTGCCTACATTCGGGGCGTCAAGAAATATTTTCATATAAATTAAATATTATAAATGTCTGCCTTGTAACGTTTAAGATTTTCTTCTTTTTTGAACCATTCGACAGTTTCCTGCAAGCCCAGGTCAAGGTTGAAGGCCGGCCTCCATCCTGTTAAATTTTTGATTTTTTCATTTTTCCCCAGCAACCGTTCCACCTCGCTTTTTTCAGGCCGGATACGCGCGGCATCCTCAACGATTCGCGCCTGTGAGCCTGTAAGCCGGATAAGCTTTACTGCCAGGTCGCCCATGGAAATCTCGGTTTGGGTCGCTATGTTGATTTCTTCGCCGATTGTATTGTCGGAAGAGAGTATTTCAAGGAAACCTTCCACGGTATCTTTCACGTAAAGAAAATCACGGGTAGGGTGCAAAGAACCAAGCTTGATTTCATTTTTGCCGGAGATAAGTTGGCAGATTATGGCAGGTATGATTGCCCTTGCCGATTGCCTGGGACCGAAGGTGTTAAAGGGGCGCACAATGGTTACAGGCAGGCCAAAGCTTCGATAGAAACTGAGTGAAAGCTGGTCTGCCGCGATTTTTGTTGCGGAATACGGCGATTGTCCCTGCAACGGATGTTTCTCGTCAATCGGGACGTAGCAGGCAGTGCCGTAAACCTCGCTTGTGGATGTTACAAGAACGCGCTCCAGGTTGAGATCGCGCGCGGCATTTAGTATGTTCAGCGTTCCCTTGATGTTGGTGTCAACGTAGCTGTCGGGCGAATGATAGGAAAACGGGATGGCGATAAGGGCAGCCAGGTGCAATACCGCGGAACATCCCTTCATTGCATTGCGCACGCCGTTGGGATCGCGTATATCGCCGGTAAATATTTCAACTTTATCAACAGTTTCCTTTGGAATTGAATCGAGCCAGCCGTAGCTGTTAAAGGAGTTGTAGAAAACAAACGCGCGCACATTATAGCCGGCTTGCACCAGCCGTTCAACGAGGTGGCTGCCGATAAATCCGTCGGCGCCTGTAACGAGAATTTTTCCTTTTGTGTCAGTTGTTTTCATAGAATAATCCTGACTCCGAAAGATAAGAAATAATATCTATGGATTCCTGCGGCGTCGTTTTCTTCGAGGATGAAACGAGCAGGCAAGCGTTGCGGTTATGCCGAGAATCGCTGATCCTTCGTGTGAAGATAATTTTTGGATTGTTAAGGCGCCGGATCGCCAGTTCAACTATATCCGCAAGTTCCCCGCTGCCGTTGACCTCGAAACGGTCATAGCCTTTTTTGTATCGCTCGCTTACCATATTTTGAATATTATCTTTTAACATCCTGAAATGTGTTATTGTTTTAAGCGCGAAGCGGTAGGATTTATCGGCTTTTTCGCTGAACCCCTTTGGTGTAAGCATGTATTGGATTTTTTTGCGGTTTAGTTGCGTGGCTTTGATGTAGCCCTTGGTAATCAGCCGCTTAATGATGAGGTTGGTAAGCCCGAGCGATATGCCCGTGCGATGGGAGATAGTGCGCTGATCCGGCAGGTGATTGCCCGATATTTCCTTGATAACAGCGAATTCTTTTTCCGTTATTTCCATTGGCTTCCCGGGGTTATGTTCAATTATTGAACATTCTATATAATATTACCAGGCAAGTCAAGCAAAAATCGCCATCGTGTCAAGCCAATTTAGAAATGTCCTATTTTTACCAAAATAGAAATGTCCGGTTTTAGTTTTGACGTTGTCTTTGCTGTTGCCTTTGATTTTGAATTATAAGCCGTTAAGAGGACGTGGACTTTAAGCCGCCGTGCCAGTTTTGAACCTGCGCCAGGGATGATCGGCAGGAGGTATACACGGTTTGCCTGCCTGCTGATACTGCTTATCCTTTCGTTTGATGGGCATGTAGGGTCGATACTCTATCTCTTTATAGCGCAACTTCTGGTCTTTGTGATATATCTTCAGCGTCCCGTCCAGCAGTTCTTCCACGGTTACTTTCTCTGCCCTTGTTTCTTCAAGAACCTGATAGAGCTTTTTGTTGTGCGCCACCGTAAAATCATTGCGCAATGCCCGCTGCGTCTTAATGCACAGTATCCGCTCAAGATTCATCCCTCTGGACGCTTTCCGGTGCATATCCCCTTTTTCACGGGCTATGACACTGAAACGCTCGTTATATACGGGCAAATACTCTTCAAGAAAGGTGTTCGCCTCTTCTATCGTCTTAACCCACTTCAACCGCATTTCCTTGATCACACGATCCTGGAATGTCCTAAATAGCCGCTCTACCCGCCCCTTCGCCTGTGGCGAATTCGCGTGTATCACCTTCACACTTAATTCCTTTAATGCTCGCTCATACTCGCTTAATAGCTCTTTGCCTTCCAGCTCCTCTTCGATCGTCAGCTTCCCCGTCGTCTGTTTGTACGTGCTATGCCGGTCTAAATACACGCTCGCAGGTATCCCGTGTTTCCTAATATACCCGCGAAAACTTTCCATAACAGGTATCGTACCTTCGTATTCACAAAATCGCGCATATACACGCCCTGTCGCATCATCAATATACCCCATCAACACACACCTCGCACCTCGGCCTTCAAACCAGTCATGATGCGATCCGTCCATCTGCACCATCTCCCCCAACCGCGCTTTCCGCTCACGCCACATCCGGTGTTTGCGCCTGCCTCGCTTCTTCTGCCAAAGACCTTCCTCTATCAACCACTTCCTTAACGTCTCGTCGCTTAACTTTATCTTCTCTTGCTCTTCAAGTTTCTCGCTCGCCAACAACGGCCCAAACCCTTCGTACTTACTTCGATATATCCCTATGACACGCTCTTTAAACCAGTCCCCGTACTTCCGATTCGATTCCATCCCGCGCAGTCGGTGTACTATCCCGATTTCACCCTCTAACCTTACACGCTTCACTATCCGCCGTACCTGCCGATCGCTGATCCCTATCGCCTCACTTATCGCCACCTGCTTCAACTCACCATCCAATACCTTCCGCACCAACTGCAATCGTTTTACTTCTTCTCGCCTCATTGTCAGAATGTCCTTCCGGTACACTTTGGCCTCCTTTCAGAGGCTACTATTGTACCTTAGATTAGGACATTTCTATTTTGGCTAATTAGGACATTATCATTTTGGCGTTACACACAAGCTAAAATAGCGCCGCGTGAGGGCGCTATTAGCGTGAATATTTAGTTTCGCGCGATGACAGGCAGCGCGGGGGCTACCTGCG
>MGVF01000015.1 GCA_001800355.1 Elusimicrobia bacterium RIFOXYA2_FULL_50_26 | reverse complement strand
TCGCCAATTAAAGGGGTACGTGAGCTGGGTTCAGTACGTCGTGAGACAGTACGGTCTCTATCTACCGTGGGCGCAGGAAACTTGAGGGGTTCTGTCCTTAGTACGAGAGGACCGGGATGGACGCACCTCTGGCGTGCCGGTTGTTCCGTCAGGAGCATGGCCGGGTAACCAAGTGCGGACGAGATAAATGCTGAAAGCATATAAGCATGAAACTCACCCCAAGATAAGGTTTCCCTGAAGGTCACCAGTAGACTACTGGTTTGATAGGCAGGACGTGGAAACGCAGTAATGCGCGGAGCGAACCTGTACTAATTGACCGTTCGGCTTGGCCGTATTATTCAATCCTTTTCTTGTTAATTGACGTTGTCTACTATAGATAATTTTGAAGTTTTTATAAAGATATTCCCGGTGGTTTTTCCGGTGGGGCAACACCCGATCCCTTTCCGAACTCGGAAGTTAAGACCACCAGGGCCGATGGTACTTGCACCGCAGGGTGCCGGGAGAGTAGGTCGCCGCCGGGGTTTAATTTAAACCTGTGGCCCTTGAGTGAAAACACGATAGTTAGAGCACATCAGGGCCGGGTTAACAGCAGGAAGATAGATGTTGAAAGAAGGATAACCATGAAGACAAAATGCAGGTTCCTTCCAACGTTTCTTCTTGCATTTATTTGTGTAAGTTCTTTGATTAGTGCATCAGAGATTGTGGTAGCGCCGACGCAGATAGCTGCCGGAGGCTGGAGCATCTCAGCTTATTACGGGCTGGCCGAAGAAAAAGTCAGCCTGCAGGTCAACGGCAGGGATGAAATTCAAGTCGCGGGCAACGTAAGCTACCTGAGCGACGTTTCGAATGTCCTGGATTGCCCTGGCCGGGCAAGAAGGGTAATGCTTAAAAGTATGTTTAACCCTTACGGTAACGTGTCTTACTGGTTATCGGCAGGAGCAGGGTATTACGAATTACAAGTTCCTTCGCAAACTGTAAAAAATACGTTCAGCGGTCAGTCTCCCGGGATTGTTGTCGGGCTGGGGTTCAGGTCGGTTTTATTTCCCGATACCATCGTAACTCCGTCAATAAGCGTTGAAGCGGGTATCCAGTACGGGTATTACGCTTTCGATTCGATGGCGGTTGGAAACGAGGCGGCGCAGCCGGTTAATGACCTCTTTGAGCGGGCCGAGATACAGGCCGCAGTGCTGGTCGGGAAAAGACTGAGAAATCTGGAAATCTACGGCGGGCTCAAAGTAATGCGTACCGCGGTGGTATTAAAAGATAAAACTACGCTGGGAAGTGTTTCCGGCAACAGTGATAGCGCCGGCGTTATGGCAGGCGTTAAGCTGCATCTGTATCCCGAAGAATCATTATTCATCGAAGGAAATCTGGCAGGCGAAAACGGAATTGCCGCCGGGTGGAATATAAAGTTTTAAATATTGTCAAAGACAGTAAGATCCCTGAAGCTTTAAATGGGATTAAAAGGCGGGTAAAACCAGCCATCTTACCGAGACTGAGAAGACGCACCTGAAGTTATACTTCTCTTTTTCGGGAGAAGTATTTTTTATTTATGTGATGTAATTTAAACGGAGTGTGATAAAATGCCGAAAAAAGAAAAAGTCCAAATCGTTGAAACTCTCACGGAAAAGATTAAAAGCAATAACGGCATAATTCTAACCGAGTACCAGGGCTTGACGGTGGATGAACTGTCCGAGTTGAGGGCAAAATTGCGCCCGCTCAAATGTGAGTATACTGTCGTAAAGAATACATTAACCAGAAAGGCCCTGAAAAATGCAGGGCTGGACAATTTTGCAAAATATTTTGAAGGTCCTACGGCGATTGCCATCGAAAATGGCGATCCTGTCAGCGCTGCGAAAGCACTCGTGGATTTCAGTAAGGATCACGCGAAACTGAAGGTAAAAGCCGGCCTGCTCGGAACCACCATCTTGTCGCAACAGGAAGTTAAGGCTCTGGCAAACCTGCCGTCGCGCCAGGTTCTTATCGCAAAGACAGTCGGTACTCTTAAGGCGCCGCTTTATGGCCTTGTGAATGTATTGCAGGGACCGATTAGAAAACTAGTATATGCCCTTGAGGCAGTTAAAAGACAGCAAGTAAGCAAGTAAGCGAGTTAGAAATGCTCCCGACTTGCCAGCTGATGTAAACGGAGGAACACAAAATGGCAGAAACATTAAGCAAGGATGCAATGATTGAAGCAATTTCCTCAATGACTGTTCTGGAGCTTTCGGAACTGGTTAAGTCCCTCGAAGAGAAATTCGGAGTAACCGCGGCGGCCCCCATGGCATTTGCTCCGCAGGCTGGCGCCCCGGCAGCGGGTGCGGTAGCGGTGGAAGAAAAAACCGAGTTCAATGTCGTGCTTACGAACGCCGGCCCCAATAAAATTCCGGTAATCAAGGTTGTGCGCGAATTGACAGGTCTCGGGCTTAAAGAAGCCAAAGATCTTGTAGATGGCGCTCCTAAAAATGTTAAAGAAAACGTTGCAAAGGATCAGGCCGAAGAAATGAAAAAGAAGCTCGCCGAGGTAGGCGCAACGGTAGAGATAAAATAACGCTTGACTTTTGATTATAAAATCATTATAATCTTAATTTCTGCCACGCACCAAAAGTGCGCGGCGTGCCGGTAAAAGTCAAAACATTTTGGAAGGTTTAACGGGATGAAAAAAGTAAACTTCGGACGTATTGCCTCAGCAATAGAGCCTCCCCTGCTTCTAGAGATGCAGAACGAGTCTTTTGCGGAGTTTTTACAAAGCGACGTGGCCCCGGAAAAACGCAGGCCGCACGGATTGCAGGGCGCATTTAAAGATGTGTTCCCTCTTACAAACTCCGACGGCAGCCTGACGATGGAGTTTGTCTCCTATTCCCTGGGCGAGCCTAAGTATTCCATCGAAGAGTCAATTGCCCGTGATGCCAATTACTCGGCTCCTCTGAAAGTTCTCATGCGCCTGGTACAGAAACAGGAAAATGGGAAGGAAAAAGAGTTGTCCGAGCAGGAAGTATACTTCGGCGATATTCCTCTTATGACCAAGACGGCAACGTTTATTATTAACGGAGCTGAGCGCGTAGTGGTGAGCCAGATTCACCGTTCACCCGGCGTGATATTCGAAGAAGACGAGGAAAAACGCGTTTCTGCCTACGGTAAACCGCTTTACTTTGCCCGCATCATTCCCTATCGCGGCGCATGGGTTGAGTTCGAGTTCGACCAGAACAGCCTTTTATATGTCCGCATAGACCGCAAACGCAAAATCCTGGCCACGACGTTCCTTCGCGCGCTTGGATTTGAGGCGGACAGCGAGATACTCGAGCTGTTTACCGACGCAGAGGAGTTGTCGCTTGATGAATCCATGACAGAATCGCTTACCGGCCGGTTTACAGTCGCGGATATGGTGGACAAAGCTACCGGGGAGATTTTGGTTGAGGCAGGCAAGGAACTTAAAGACGACGTGCTTGCAAAGTTGCGCAGCAAAAATATTGCTTCCGTTTCGGTGCACCGTGATCCATCAATGCTTTTAACCCTTCGCCGCGATCCCGTTAAAACCAAAAAAGAAGCCATAAACCTTATCTATAAAGTATTGAAAACCCAGGAATTTATCATCCAGGAACGTGCGCAAGGGTTCCTGGACGAACTGCTTTTCAAGTCAACCCGGCGTTATGATTTAAGCCTCGTCGGCCGCTATAAGATCGTTAAAAAACTTGGCGCGGTAATCACCGATCTTGAGAAGAGCAAGAAATTTGATTTTGCAACTCCCTCCGAGCACAAGCGAACACTTACCCGTGAAGACGTGGTCGCTGCCATTAAATACCTTTTACTTATATATAACGGCGTTCCCGATTATGAGTCCGGCGGTAAAAAGATGAAAATCGAGGTGGACGACATAGATCACCTTGGTAACCGTCGCGTGCGCTCCGTCGGCGAATTACTGGAAAACCAGGTGCGAATCGGGCTTGTGCAAATGGCGCGCCTTGTGCGCGAGCATATGAACATGCAGGATAAATCCACGGTTACGCCTCGCGGGCTCATCAATATTACGCCGTTTATAGCCCAGATCCGCAAGTTCTTCGGAACATCACAGTTATCGCAGTTTATGGATCAGACAAATCCGTTGGCGGAACTTACGCATAAGCGTCGTTTGTCGGCGCTCGGACCCGGTGGTTTGAACCGTAAACGCGCCGGATTCGAAGTGCGCGACGTTCATCATACGCACTACGGCCGTATATGCCCTATCGAAACCCCTGAAGGCCCGAATATCGGGCTTATAACTTCGCTGGCAACGTATGCGCGGGTAAACGAATACGGGCTTATAGAGTCGCCTTACCGCAAGGTTGACGGCGGCCGCGTAAGCGAGCACATTGATTATCTTACCGCTGACAGGGAAGACGAATATATAATCGCGCAGGCAAATGCGCCCATAGAGAAAACCGGAAAGTTTACCGCCGATACGGTTGCGTGCCGGTTTCGCGGCGATTTCCCTGTGGTTGATCCCGGCACCGGCAAGATAAATTACATGGACATTTCCCCCATGCAGGTTGTTTCCATATCTGCGGCGTTGATACCGTTTCTTGAGCACGACGATGCAAACCGTGCGCTGATGGGTTCGAACATGCAAAGGCAGGCCGTGCCTCTTCTTAGGGCAGAGCCGCCGCTTGTGTCTACAGGTATAGAGGAAAAAGTTGCCAAGGATTCCGGCGTAGTTATGCTTGCCAGGCGCGGCGGCGAGATAATGAGCGTTTCCGCCGACGAAATAGCAATATGGAGTGAAGAAGGCCAGAAACCCGGAATAGATATTTACAGACTGAAAAAGTATGTGCGTTCCAACCAGGATACCTGCGTAAACCAGATGCCCATGGTCAACCGCGGACAGAAAGTCAAAAAAGGCGATGTGATTGCGGATGGCCCTTGCACCTCGGGCGGGCAGCTTTCGCTGGGACACAACATCCTCGTCGCCTTCATGCCCTGGGACGGATATAATTTTGAAGACGCAATTCTGCTTTCCGAGCGCCTGTTGCGCGAGGATATGTTTACATCAATCCATATACGCGAGTTCCAGACCGAATCCCGCGAAGCCAAGGGACGGCCGGAAGAAATAACGCGCGACATTCCCAATGTAGGCGCGGACGACCTTCTCAATCTTGACGAAGAAGGCATAATACGCATAGGCGCAATGGTTCAGCGCGGCGACATTCTTGTCGGTAAAACCGCGCCAAAAGGCGAGCAGCAGTCAACGCCGGAAGAACGTTTACTCAGGGTTTTGTTCGGAAAAAAGGCTGAAGATGTGCAGGATGCCTCGTTGCGCGTTCCTCCCGGTGTAAGCGGCCGAGTTATCGGCGTGCGTACATTTGTCCGCCGCGAAAAGCTTACCGAAAAAGAACTGAAGAAAAAACAGGAAGAGACGGACGAAACTTATCGCGCGGCGCTTGAGAAACTGCGCAGGGATAAGAAAGAAGCGCTGGCCGGCGCAAAAGCCGGAGAAAAAAACAGATTAGAAGCGCTTTACGAACGCAAAGAAGAAATCCTGCGCTTGGATCGCGCAAAGGAAAAAGAGCGCGCAAAGAAAGGCGATGAACTAAGCGTTTCCGTTAATAAAATAGTAAAGGTATACATAGCGTCAAAGACAAAGGTGCAGGTAGGCGATAAACTGGCCGGCCGTCACGGCAACAAGGGCGTGGTGGCACGCATACTTCCCGTGGAAGACATGCCGCGTATGCCCGACGGAATGCCGGTGGATGCGGTGTTTTCCCCGTTGTCCATCCCGTCCCGTATGAACGTGGGCCAGCTTCTTGAAACCATGCTGGGCTGGGCTGCAAAAGTGCTGAATGTCCAGATGGTAACACCGGTATTTGACGGCGCAAAAGAAGAGCACATAAAAGAATATATTCGCAAAGCCAAAGAAAAACTGATTGAAGATAAGCGTAAAGAACTTACCAGCCGCGGCATTAAGGACAAGGAGCTTCAGGACGCTCTGGCCGATTATGAGGATCGTTACCTTCCTACCGATGATTGCCGCATAACTCTTTACGACGGCCGCACCGGCAAACCGTTCCTGGAAAAAGTGACAATAGGCGTCATGTACCTGTTGAAGCTTATCCATCTTGTGGAAGACAAGATTCATGCCCGTTCGACAGGCCCGTATTCGCTTATAACGCGTCAGCCCCTGGGTGGAAAAGCCCAGTTCGGCGGCCAGCGTTTCGGCGAGATGGAAGTATGGGCTATCGAGGGATACGGAGCCGCTCATGTTTTACAGGAGTTTTTGACCGTTAAGTCCGATGACGTTAACGGCCGCATAAAGATGTACGATGCGATAATAAAAGGTGAGCCGATCTCTGAGCCGGGCGTGCCGGAATCGTTTAAGGTGCTCGTCCATGAGTTGCGCGGACTTGGCCTGAACGTCGAGTTGATGCACGGTGCAGCTGACGATAAACCGCTTAAATTGAAAGAAAAAAAAGAGGTTGCCAGCAAATAAATTCCGGCACCGTCGTGTGCGGGAGTTATACAGTATAACGAGGTAAGATGAGCAAATTAACTTTTACAGCATCAGTCAAAAAGAAGAATGCGCCTCAACTGAATTTTACCAATTTTGAGGCTATAAAACTGACGGTTGCAAGTCCGGACCAGATACGTTCATGGTCATTCGGCGAGGTGAAAAAGCCGGAAACCATAAACTATCGCACCTTCAAACCGGAGCGCGATGGATTGTTCTGCGACAGGATTTTCGGCCCGACAAAAGACTGGGAATGCCATTGCGGAAAATATAAGTACATAAAACATAAAGGCCAGATCTGCGACCGCTGCGGCGTAGAAGTTACCGAATCAAAAGTACGCCGCGAACGTTTCGGTCATATAGAGCTGGCGGTGCCGGTGGCGCACCTGTGGTTTTTGCGCAAGCCGCCGTCACGCGTAGGCATCATGCTCAACATGAAGATGACGGATCTTGAGCGCGTGATTTATTACACCCGCTACCTTGTGCTTGAAGATTTGAAAGATAGCACCGGTAAAATTATTTTAAAAGCCACACAGCTCATTACCGAAGAAGAATACCAGAAGTACCGCCAGGAATTCAGGGATAAATTAAAAGTTGATATCGGAGCGGATGCAATACGCAGGCTTTTAGAAAAAATTGATCTGTTGCCCGAGACTAAAAAGCTGCATGAGGAAATAAAGAAAACCAAATCCGACGCCGAACGCGCGCGTTTAATAAGAAAGTTGCGCGTTACGGAAGGTTTCCTTAACTCGAACACCCGTCCCGAGTGGATGATACTGACAGTCCTGCCTGTCATACCGCCGGATCTGCGCCCCCTGGTTGCGCTTGAGGGTGGCCGTTTTGCGACCTCCGATTTAAATGATCTATATAGAAGGATAATTAACCGCAACAATCGCCTGCGCCATATTGAACAGCTTAAGGCCCCGGCCGTAATGATTAACAACGAAAAGCGCCTTTTGCAGGAAGCGGTTGATGCGCTTATTGATAATGAATCACGTTCCAGACCGGTAACCGGCGCGGGTAACCGCCCGCTGAAATCGCTTTCAGATACCCTGAAAGGCAAGCAGGGGCGTTTCCGTCAGAATCTCCTGGGCAAACGTGTTGACTATTCCGGCAGAAGTGTTATCGTCGTAGGCCCTAACCTGAAGTTACACCAGTGCGGGCTGCCTAAGGACATGGCGCTTGAGCTGTTTAAGCCGTTCATCATCCGTGAACTCATAAAAGAGGAAAAGGTAACGCTAAAGGCGGCGCGCAAGATGCTTGAACGCGGCAGCTCCGGCGTGTGGAATATATTAGAGCGCGTAACAAGGCATCACCCGATAATGTTAAACCGCGCCCCGACCCTTCACCGCCTGGGAATCCAGGCCTTTGAACCGGTGCTGGTGGAAGGTAAGTCCATACAGCTTCACCCCTTGACTTGCGCGGCATTCAACGCTGACTTTGACGGCGACCAGATGGCCGTGCATGTTCCAATATCGTTGGAATCTCAGCTTGAAGCGCGTGTGCTGATGATGTCAACCAACAATATTCTTTCACCCGCTTCGGGACGCCCGATAGCAACCCCCAGCCAGGACATGGTTCTCGGCGCCTGTTACCTTACCAAGGAAAAACTTGGTGTTGCCGGAGAAGGAAAAATATTTTCATCCCGCGAGGAAGTAAATACCGCTTACCAGGCCGGCAAGGCGGACATGCATGCCCGCATAAAAGTTCTGGGGCTGAACAAAATTCGTGAGGATAATGCAAAAGATTCCGAGTTGCGGGATATAACTAAATGGAAGGATTATACCACGGTTGGCCGTGTAATGTTTAACGACCATCTTCCGCCCGAACTCGGTTACGTCAATAAAACCGTCGGCAAGCGTGAGCTGGCGGAGTTGGTGGAGCGCTGTTACAAGCAGCTTGGCCACCACCGTACCGTAACACTGCTTGATGAGCTTAAAACGCTGGGCTATCATTTCGCAACACTGGCAGGCGTTTCGATTTCCATTGACGCCATGAAAATCCCTCCCATGAAGGATAAGCTGGTGAAGGACGCCCAGGCGCAAATAAAAGAAATTGAAAAGCAGGCAAAGCAGGGGCTTATCACTGAAAGCGAACGTTATAACAAGGTTATAGATATATGGACGCATGTTACCGACAAGGTTGCCGATATCATGTTTGATGAAATGAAGAAGGATGAGTTTGTGCAGTACAAGGAAGGGACTCCCCGCTTCAATTCGATATTCCTCATGGCCGATTCCGGCGCCCGCGGTTCACGCCAGCAGGTAAGGCAGCTTGCAGGTATGCGCGGACTTATGGCAAAGCCGCAGAAGAAACTTACCGGTGGCGTCGGTGAAATCATAGAATCACCAATTATTTCCAATTTCCGCGAAGGTTTGACGGTATTGGAATATTTTATTTCAACTCACGGCGGCCGCAAAGGACTTGCGGATACTGCCCTTAAAACCGCCGATGCCGGTTACCTTACGCGCCGCCTTGTGGACGTCGCTCACGATATGGTGGTTACGATTCAAGACTGTAAAACGATAAACGGCGTGCGAGTCGGAACGTTGCAGAGCGGCGATGAAGTAATTGAGAAGATGGAAGAGCGCATCGTCGGCCGCGTTTCCCTCGATAACGTCGTAGGCATTACACCCGACAAAGACGGTGAATTGCACGAAGAAGTTATAGTAAAACGCAGTGAAGTAATCACTCATGATATGGCCAAAAAGATGGTGCAGGCCGGCATCGAGCGCATAGGTATCCGCAGCGTGCTGACTTGCGAGGCGGAACGCGGTGTATGCGCAAAATGTTACGGTGTAAACCCGGCTACCGGCCGGCTGGTTGAGCCGGGCGAAGCGGTAGGCATCATAGCCGCCCAGTCAATCGGCGAACCGGGTACCCAGCTTACGTTGCGTACCTTCCATATCGGTGGTACGGCAAGCCGCGTTGTCCAGCGTTCCGAGATTCATGCCGACCAGGACGGCGTTGTTCTCTATCACAATATGCGCGAACTTAAGAATAAGGAAGGCCAGGCGATAGTAATATCCCGGAATGCCGAACTTATATTGTCCGATACGCCCAATCGCCGGCGCGAAACCTACCAGTTGCCCTACGGCACACGTCTTAAGGTTGCCTCCGCCAAAAAAGTGGTAAAGGGCGAGCTTCTTGCCGAGTGGGATCCGCATTCCAAGCCCATCATATCTGAAACCGATGGTGTTATAGAACTGCGTGATGTAAAGGAAGGCGTAACCCTTCACAAAGAAAAATCCAAGATTACCGGGCAGATAGAGCGCGTTATCATAGAGCATCCGACCGAACGCCTCCGTCCCCGCATCGTTATAAAGAAGGCCGGCAAACAGGTGGCCGAATATCCCCTGCCGCTTGACACCAACATCGTTATTGATGACGGCGATGATATTCTGGCCGGCGACGTTCTTGCAAAGATACCCCAGGAAGTTACAAAATCCAAAGATATAACCGGCGGTTTGCCGCGCGTGGCCGAACTTTTCGAAGGCCGCCGCCCAAAGAATGCCGCCGTTGTCTCCGAGATAGACGGTATAGTTCATTTAGGCGAACCTACGGCCAAGGGAAGCTTCAAGGTTGTGGTTACCAATGAGGAAACGAAAATGTCATGTGAGTATTCGATTCCTCCCGGCCGCCACCTTGTGGTGTACGAGGGTGATCGCGTCGGCGTGGGCGAATCGCTTTCCGACGGCGCCGTCAATCCGCACGACATATTAAAGGTAAAAGGCCCCAAGGAAGTGCAGGAGCATCTGGTCAATGAAATCCAGCAGGTGTACCGCCTGCAGGGTGTTACAATAAACGATAAGCATATAGAGATCATCGTCAGGCAGATGTTGTCCAATGTGCGCGTAACAACATCCGGCGACAGCGTGTTTCTTAACGGTGAAATTATTTCCAAGTACCGTTTTGAGGACGAGAGGCGCGCGGTTCAAAAAAGAGGCGGCCAGTTGCCGGGAGCGCAGCCTATTCTTCTGGGTATTACAAAAGCATCCCTGTCATCGGATTCATTTATATCGGCCGCAAGTTTCCAGGAAACCACTCGCGTGCTAACAGAGGCAGCCGTTACCGGGCAGATTGACAGGCTGCGCGGCTTAAAGGAAAATGTTTCCATCGGGCACCTGATACCGGCGGGTACGGGGCTTAAAACATACGAATAGGAAAGAGAAATTATGCCAACGATTAACCAGTTGATTGCTCAAGGCAGGGAAATAAGCTACAAGAAAACAAAATCACCGGCGCTCAAAAGCTGTCCCCAGCGCCGCGGAGTATGCACGCGCGTTTATACAACGACGCCCAAAAAGCCGAACTCCGCGTTGCGGAAGGTGGCGCGCGTTAAGTTATCGTCGAATTATGAAGTTACCGCATATATTCCCGGCGTCGGCCATAATCTCCAGGAACATTCGATTGTCATGATACGAGGCGGCCGCGTAAAAGATCTGCCGGGTGTGCGTTACCACATTATCCGCGGTACGCTGGATGCCACAGGCGTAGACGGCAGAAAACAGGGACGCAGCAAATACGGCGCAAAAAAACCGAAAGCATCATAAAGTTAAATTTAAGATTCCAAACGAAGTGAGGAGAAAATGCCACGTAAAGAACTAAGGCCAAGAGAACGTCGCGAACTTCCAAATCCGGATACCAACTATAATTCGGTATTGGTCGCGCGTTTTATCAATAAGATGAGCAGCGACGGAAAAAAGAGCACCGCGGAAAGAATATTTTATCGCGCCCTTGATATTATCAAGGAAAAGATGAGCGAAGAGCCCATAAACGTATTCAACCGCGCCATAGAAAACGTCCGGCCTCTTCTTGAGGTGCGTCCCCGCCGCGTCGGCGGCGCAACTTACCAGGTGCCTATGGAAGTGCCGCAGTTTCGTTCCGCGGCGCTGGCCATGCGTTGGATACTCCAGTTCGCGACGGCGCGCACCGGTAAACCGATGCACGAGAGGCTTGCGCTTGAGCTGATGGAAGCAAGCCGCAAGGAAGGCGCATCGATTAAAAAACGCGACGATACGCATAGAATGGCGGAATCCAATAAGGCGTTCGCGCACTATAGATGGTAGTAAAGTCTTTATAAAAGGAAAAGATACAAATGAGAGAATATTCGCTGGATAAAATACGCAATATAGGCATCGTTGCCCATATAGATGCCGGGAAAACCACGACGACGGAACGCATACTGTACTATACCGGCCGTATATATAAGATCGGTGAGGTGCACGAGGGAACCGCGACCATGGACTGGATGGCGCAGGAGCGCGAACGGGGGATAACCATTACCGCTGCGGCCACGTATTGCGTATGGCGCGATTGCCAGTTCAATATCATAGATACGCCCGGCCACGTTGATTTTACGGTGGAAGTCGAGCGTTCGTTGCGTGTTCTTGACGGCGCCGTGGTTGTATTTGACTCCGGCAACGGCGTAGAGCCGCAATCAGAGACGGTATGGCGCCAGGCGGACCGTTACGGTGTGCCGCGGCTTGTATTCGGCAACAAAATGGATAAGGTCGGCGCCAATTTCTATGAGCTTGTTGACCAGGTGAAAAAGCGGCTGGGCGCAAATCCCGTTCCCATCCAGATCCCGATAGGCCAGGAAAGCTCTTTTGAAGGCATAATTGACCTGGTTGAAATGAAATCGTATTTATGGCATGGCGAAGAGCTTGGAGCAAAATTTTCAGTTAATGACGAAATTCCAGCGGAATACAAGGAAAAAGCAGTCGAGTACCGCGAGCAGATGATTGAACGGCTTGCCGATGTTGATGAAATAGTAATGCATAAGTTCCTTGACGGAAAGCCCGTTACGGTTGCCGAAATAAAAGCGGCCATCCGCAACGGCACCATAGCAAACAAGATTATCCCCGTACTTTGCGGCACTTCATTTAAGAATAAGGGCGTTCAGCCCCTGTTGGATGCGGTCTGCGATTACCTGCCTTCGCCCCTGGAAGTTACTGCAATGAAAGGGATCAACCCGGACACGGCCCAGGAAGAAGAGCGTTCCGCCGACGATAAAGCTTTTTTTGCGGCGCTTGCCTTCAAGATACAGGCAGACCCGTATGTCGGTAAGCTTACTTATTTTAGAGTATATTCAGGAATGCTTGAAAGCGGTTCCTATGTTTATAATGCGCGATCCAAGAGCAGGGAGCGTTTTTCCCGTATACTGCGGATGCATGCCAATCAACGAGAGGAAGTAAAAGCCGTCCGCGCAGGCGATATCGCGGCTGCGGTGGGATTGAGGCATACCTCCACCGGCGATACGTTATGCGATGAAGATCATCCGATTGTGTTGGAATCCATGCAGTTCCCTGAGCCGGTTATATCTGTGGCTATCGAACCGAAATCAAAGGCTGACGAAGAAAAGCTTGGCGTGGCGTTAAACAGGCTCTCGGAAGAGGATCCTACCTTTAGAGTGCACACGGACCAGGAGACGGGGCAGACCATAATATCCGGCATGGGCGAGCTGCATCTTGAAATCATCGTAGATCGCATGAAACGGGAATTCAACGTGCAGGCCAACGTCGGCCGGCCCCAGGTTGCTTACCGCGAAACAATCAAGAAAAAAGTGGAAGTTGAAGGCAAATATATCCGTCAGACTGGCGGGCGCGGCCAATACGGCCATGTGTTTTTGGAAATCGAACCGCTGGAAGCCGGCAAGGGATTTGAATTTGAGAACAAGGTAGTCGGCGGAGCTATTCCCAAGGAATATGTACCGGCGGTTGAAAAAGGCGTGAAAGAGGCGCTTTCCTCGGGTGCGCTTGCGGGCTATACGCTTGTAGATATTAAAGTAACTCTTACAGATGGCTCATACCATGAAGTTGACTCATCCGAAATGGCCTTCAAGATCGCCGGCTCAATGGCTCTTAAAGACGGCGCCAAGAAAGCAAACCCGGTGATACTTGAGCCGGTAATGAAGATCGAAACCGTAGTGCCCGAGGATTACATGGGCGACGTTATCGGCGACCTTAACTCCCGGCGCGGAAAAATACAGAACATGGAAGCAAAAAATAAATTACAATATATACGCGGCATTGTTCCGCTTTCCGAGATGTTCGGTTATGCAACGGTTTTACGTTCAATGACGCAGGGGCGCGGCAATTATAATATGGAACCGTCGCACTACGAAGAAGTTCCCAGGCAGATTGCGGACAAGATACTAGAGAAGGCGACGTCTTAACGACGGCAACGGAACACGGAGGATAATTATGTCTAAAGCGAAATTTGACAGGACGAAACCGCATGTAAACATCGGCACGATCGGTCACGTTGACCAC
>MGVF01000014.1 GCA_001800355.1 Elusimicrobia bacterium RIFOXYA2_FULL_50_26 | reverse complement strand
TAATGCCTAAAATACTTTCATGGGAAGGCCAGCGCGACGGCGGCGCCATGATCGGCGAAGGAAAGTACTCCTACGTTTTCAGCGCTATCGGCGACGGCAGGAAGATGGCAAAGTCCGTTGCAGGCGAGATTGTAGCCGATCTTACAACGCCGGAAGCTACACTTGCGGTATCCACTTACACGTTTGCGCCGCGGAGCGATGGGCTGGTTGACAGGGTTACATTTTATATTGCGGTTAACGACGCCTATGGCGTTGACCAGTGGCAGTTGAGTATCTTAAACACGCTTAAGCGCCCGGTGAAGGTAATACGTTCCATATCCAAGGATCCCGCCGAGATCGTATGGGATGGCACCGACGATTATTATAATGCCGTTGTGCCGAACGGGGCATACGAGGCGCGCCTCATAGGCTGGGACGTTGCCGGGAATAAGACTACCGTGCTGTCAAAAATAAATGTGTTCGTGCCCGCGAAGGTTGAAGTTCGTGAAGTAGTCAAAGAGATCCAGGTTAGAGAGGAAAGCCGCGGGCTTGTGGTAAACCTTTCGAGCCAGATATTGTTTGCCGTAGGAAAATCGGTTATCAGGCCGGAAGCATATAAATCGTTGGATGAAGTGGCGGCGCTTATAAATGCCTACCCTGAAAATGACGTGCTTGTCGAAGGCCACACGGATTCGACCGGAAGCCGCGCAAGAAACCTCAGCTTGTCGAGTGAGCGCGCATGGGCCATTTACAGTTACCTGGTAAAACACGGCGTGCCGCCGGCGCGTTTGAAGCCAAAGGGCTACGGCCCCGAGCGTCCCGTCGCTTCCAACAAAACTGCCGCCGCGCGCGCAAAGAACCGCCGCGTGGAAATAATAATATTAAAGAAATAATCGGCGAAAGCCGCGTTCCTGATGATAAAAAAACTTGCCGGTATTTTCGTAATCTTTGTTTTACTGGTTTTGCTGATCGCAGGAGCCTTCGCCGTGATGTTGAACCTGTTTTCAGGTTCGGCCAGGCTGAAACAGGCGATGTTATATGGTATTCGCGGCTATTGCGGCCGGGAAGCGGCCATCGGTTCATTTTCGGCGGGCATTTTATCGGGCGTGCAAATGACTGATTTCGCTCTTTCCGAATACCCGGACATGAAAGCAGGCACGTTTCTCTCGGTAAAATCTGTTTCATTCAAACCCCGGTTTTTTTCATTTTTGCAGCAGCACGTGAGTATCGGTGAAGTGCTTATAGAAGAGCCTGTAGTTTCCATCGCGCGCAACAAAGACGGTTCTTTTAATTATGAAAATATAATAAACAGGAGCGCGCCGCGTCGTTACGCTCCGTGGCCGCTTTTTATTTCGCGGTTGGGAATCAGGGATTGCACGGTTAGTTTTTCTAACGGCAGGGGCGCTGCTTTTGTGCTTGAAGACATTTTTGCTGAAGCGCGCAATATATCAGTGTCCGAGCCCTTCGACGTTTTGCTGTCCCTGCGCATTCCGTCGGCTGGAAGCGATGTTACGCTTAAAATCAAGGCGATCGCGGATATACGCAACCAAAAAATTGATATTATTGATGCGCGCGACGATTCCGGTGCAATAGTTGCCAAAGGGTGCGTTTCAAATTTTTCTGAAAATGGCGGCCCGGATTACGAGTTTCAAATCTCGGGAGATAAAACGCTTATTTCCAGGATTATCAGGTCGTCGCCCGCGCTGCGTTTGATAAACATGGGCGGCCCGCGACGCATCTCGGTTACCGTATCAGGCAACAGGATGAAAACTAAAATTTCGAAGGTAACGCTGGAGATTAAATAAGCGTGGTTTCAACACCGGCAGGCTGTTGGTGCGTATACATTTTGCTCTGTAAAGGCGGCAGGTTTTACACCGGTATGACGTGCGACGTCAAGCGGCGGTTAAAACAACACCGCGCCGGAAAAGGCGGCCATTTTACCAGGGCGTTCAAGGTTAAAAAGCTGCTGTACGCGGAACAATGCCCGTCCCGGCGCGCAGCCTTAAAAAGAGAAGCCGAGATAAAGCGCCTCACAAAAAAGCGCAAACTTGATTTAGTTACCGATGATAAGCAGCGTGTCATTGCGAGGAGCCTTGGCGACGAAGCAATCTCGTCGTTTTGATATTAAACAGCAAGATTGCTTCGCTTTGCTCGCAATGACAGCAATTTTGGCATTTCTTGATTAGCATTAGTTATAGTTAAACTTAAGGGAGGATGATTATGGAGCAGAGAAGCGCGGTTCGCTGGCAGCCGGCAGGCAAGAATATGGCGTTTTTTATCGAGAACACGGCAGAAGCAAAAATCAATTTGCGCGATGTCAGTTCCGGCGGCATGAGCGGCATATTTTCGCGGCCGTTATCCATTGGAGAAAAGGTTGAGGGCAAGGTTGAGTTTTTCTACGGCGAGACACAGATCAATATCCCGTTTTTTGTCGAGGGCGAAGTAATCAGGCTAAACGAAACAGGCGGGCAATGGGACGTGGCCGTAAGATTTTCAAGAATTTTACGCAGTTCGCAGGTGGTTTGACAAATTTAGCGGCGATAGTGGCCGCGGAAGCTGCTTCTTCCGGCGTGTGAGTGCGAGTGGCGGCGCGGCGGCGCCGATGAAAGGCGTTCGTCAAATCGTTCCGAGGGAACGTCGGGGTGTTCCGCAACCGGTATTTCGGTTTTGATAAGTTGTTCGATCATGCGCACATCTTTCTTCTGATCGGGCGTTGCAAGCGATATAGCGTGGCCTTCCATTCCCGCCCGCCCGGTGCGGCCTATGCGATGAATGTAGTTTTCGGGGTCGTCCGGCAAATCAAAATTTATAACAAGCTCTATACCTTTTACGTCAATTCCGCGCGCGGCAATGTCAGTTGCCACGAGTATGCGGTATTTCCCCATCTTAAATCCTTCCAATGCTTCCTTGCGTTGTCCCAGTGAACGGTCGGCGTGAATCTCAGCCGCCGCATGCTGGCGTGCGCGCAACATCTGGGTAACCCGGCGCGCTCCGCGTTTGGTGCGGGTAAACAGAAGAACCGTTCCGGCGTATTGCTCAAGCAGCTTCTCCAGCAGCTTTCCTTTCAATTCCTTGCCTACCACAAAAAGTTCCTGCGAAATATTTTCGGCCATCGTTCCCGTCGGTGCGATCTCGGTGCGAACGGGCAGGTGCATGTGCGCCGAAGCTATGTGCATGATCTTCTCTGGCATCGTGGCTGAGAAAAGCATGGTCTGGCGGTCTTTGGGGATAAGGCGTAAAATGCGGTCTATCTGCGGGGCAAAGCCCATGTCCAGCATACGGTCGGCCTCATCAAGAATAAGCACGGAAACATCGTCAAGCCTGAGGCGCTGCTGGCCTATCAGGTCGAGCAGGCGGCCGGGCGTTGCGATGATAATCTGCGGGTTTTTCCGCAGGGCAACCACCTGGTGCAGCATGGATGCGCCGCCGATAAGCACGCCGGTTAGCATATTAAACGGTTTCGCCAGCTTTTCCACGGTTTCATTTACCTGGATTGCAAGCTCGCGCGTCGGCACCAGCACAAGGCCGCGGCCTTTCTTCTGGTGGAGCCGCTGGATCATTGGAACGGTAAAAGCTATTGTTTTACCGGTGCCAGTCTGCGCTATGCCTATAACGTCGCTTCCTGCAACAGCTATCGGTATTGCCTTGTGTTGTATGGGTGTGGGAACCGAGAACTTCAAAGAGTCAAGGGCTTCAAGAAGCCCGGGGGCGATGCCGAGTCCGTAAAAGTTTGGGGGGTTAGTATTCATACGTTAATTATATGTTACTTTGACGGAGAAGTAAAGTTTTATTTTGACTCTCAAAACCTTGCGGGGAAAAAATGAAAGATGTATAATAGCCTCGGAGGAAAATAAAATCATGTTGCGGCCAAAATTGTTCGACACGCTTTTAAACTACTCGGTGCGGCAGGCTGTCCGGGACGGCATTGCAGGTGTGGTGGTGGGCGTTATAGCGCTGCCGCTTGCCATCGCGTTTGCAATCGCAAGCGGGGTTCCACCTGAAAAAGGGGTTTACACAGCAGTAATTGCAGGTTTCATAATTTCACTGCTTGGGGGAAGCCGTGTGCAGATAGGCGGCCCCACGGGCGCATTTGTCGTCGTCGTATATGGGATAGTCCAGCGATTCGGGTTTAACGGGCTGATGGTAGCCACCATCATGGCCGGCATAATAATGGTGATATTCGGGTTTGCAAAACTTGGCGCAATAATAAAATTTATCCCGCATTCCGTCGTAATAGGCTTCACGCTTGGCATCGCACTACTTATTTTTACAAGCCAGGTAAATGATTTCCTGGGACTCGGGCTGAAAGATTTGCCGGCGGATTTTATTGACAAGATTGAAATTATGGCGGCCAATATAGGCACTATAAATATATATGCCTGCGCAATTACGCTTGCGACGGTGGCGATTATCGTGATCGCGACCAGGATTTCGCGCCAGCTACCGGGTTCCCTGATTGCGCTTTTGGCGGCATCGGCGGCCGTTTACTATCTGAAGTTGCCTGTGGAAACCATCGGCGCACGTTTCGGGGAGATCCCTCATACACTTCCGGCGCCGGCATTCACGCCGGTTGGTTTTAAAGTCATAAAAAAGCTGATTAACCCCGCCTTTACGATAGCGCTCCTCGGCTCCATAGAATCGCTGCTCTCGGCGGTGGTCGCGGACGGCATGATAGGCGGAAAACATCGTTCCAATATGGAGCTTATCGCGCAGGGCGCGGCTAACATCGTTACGCCTCTTTTCGGCGGCATTCCAGCCACGGGCGCCATAGCGCGCACCGCAACGAATGTCAGAAGCGGCGGCCGCACGCCGGTTGCCGGAATAGTCCATGCCCTGGTGCTTCTCATAATAATGTTATTTTTCGGCAAACTGGTTGGCTATATTCCTCTTGCATGCCTGGCAGGTATTTTGATGGTTGTCGCCTATCACATGAGTGAATGGAAATCCGCGGTTTCGATGATAAAAATATCGCGGGGAAGCGCCCTGGTATTGCTCGTAACCTTTGCGCTGACCTTGCTGGTTGACCTGACCGTCGCTATCGAGGTCGGGCTTATAGTCGCGACGATAGTGTTTGTCCGCAACATGAGCATGAACACAAGCGTTTCGTCCGTTACTTCCCTGGATGAAGAAAAGGACGAGGGGGAAAACGATTACGCGGACGTGCAGGAAAACCGGCTCAGCCTGCCGCGCGGGGCGATAATGTATGAGATTAACGGTCCGATGTTTTTCGGGGCCGTGTATAAATTCCGCGAAGCCCTGGCGGAAATCAGCAAGCCGCCGAAAGTGATAATTCTACTTATGAAGCATGTCCCGGTGATAGACAGCACCGGTATCCATGCGTTGCAGGAGGCCGTGCGCGGCCTGCGCAAGAAGGGAACATCATTCATACTCTGCGGGCTCCAGGGACACATTGAGGAAAAACTCGAACGCGCGGGGATAATTGATATGGTGGGAAAAGAAAACATCTGCAATGAACTACCAGAAGCAGTCGCCCGGGCAAACGTATTGTGCGTTAAATAAAATGCCGTTTAGTTAAAGCTTTTGCTCTGGAAGCACAATTCATTTTTTAGTTCACGTTCCTTCTCCCCGGCGGGGAGAAGGATAGGATGAGGGGGAAATCGTAGGAATGTTGAACCACCCCTCACCTTAATCCTCTCCCCGGCGGGGAGAGGAAACTGATTTGGTGAAGATAAAAACTTTAACTAAACGGCATTGGCGTTAAATAGAAATGCTAAAACGATATGCCGGCTGTCAGTTGTGCGGTGAGAGTGGTGTTCGAAAACGTGTATTCGCGGTTGGGGTTGCCGACGTAGGAATTAAACAGTAAACTGTATGAAAAGTCGTTTATATCCTTATACTGGACGCCGGCGGAAATTATGCCGGAGCTGTCGGACAGGTTTCTTATGTAGTTGAGGTTAAGCGTCATGTCCGTGATAATGAAACGCCGGATGCTTGCAAATATGGCCGAGTAGTATTTTGAAAAGTAGTGCGTTTCGTAAAGATTATTGTAGAGAAGAAAATCTTTTTTTGTGCCGCTGGTTACAAGTAGAGTTCCCGCCGCGGATGTTAATACTGCGGGTTGAGCGAAGTTGTATGTCGCGGAGTCGTTGAAGGGGTCGCCGTCGTATCCCGCCTGGTTATAGAAAAATTCGCTGATTATTGAAAAACGATCGTTTATATCGCCCATGTCGAAAGATCTGCCGAGGCTTACCGCCGCTTTTGACGTCCATTCTCCGGAGCGATTCAGGTAAAGGGTATTGGCGTCTTCCCGCATTCCCGGGCTGATGTCGCCGGGGGATGCGCTCACTTCGGCAAGCGTGTCTATGCCGAACATGCGGGTTGATAAATCGTAACCGAGCGCGGCGGGAAACCCGCGTTTACCCCAGCCGGCAAATGCCATCTCCGTATTGCCGGCGAGAAATTCAAATTTTCCCGCCACAGCCGCGTCGCGGCTTTCCTGCGCGTTGCCGGTGTCAATAAAACCGTAAATGTTGTACTGTGTGCCGAACGGGATGTGCGCCTTGATGCCGTATGCGCCCTCGCGGTATCCGATTTTCTGGACGAAGCTTTTTTTCTCGACGTTTAAAAGGTCTGTCGGGTTCCAGAAATAGCAGCGCCCCCATTGCAGCACCTGCTTGCCGGTGCGGAAATAGGCTTTCCGCCTGATGTTAAAATCGAAGAAAAATTCACGGATGTTTACAAGCGTCGTTTTGCTTGAGCCGATATAACTCGCCTCGAGGTTGACCATGGCCTTGATGTCGTTTTTAAGGCGCACGTCCAGAAAAAGGTTGCCAAGCACGTATGCCGCAAGCTGGCTTGAGGTGGATGCGTTTACCTCGGAATGAATCACGGCGCTGGTAATCTCGCCCGACAGCCGCGTGGTTTTTTCAAGTCCGGCGGCATCCGCCGTCGCCTCCTGGCGCGGTTCAATGCCGCCGTCCGGGTCGCCGAACAGTTCATTCTCGTCAACCGCATCGCCCGCAAAAACGCACGGGACAATGGAAAGCAGAAGAAATAAGGTTATAATTTTTCTCATTTGAAAATCCTCATGCAGAATTGCAAGGTAATTATGCATTCCAACTGCAAAAAATGCGATTATTTGCTCAGGTTTTCAAGGTACGCTTTTGTAAACAGGGAGTTATCGAGCTTGTTGGTTTGTATGTTTGAAATATCAACGATAGTCTTGTTGCCTTTTTCAAATTCGTCAATGTAGATGTGTTTTACGGCCACGTAGCGGCCGTCAATAACGGTATATTTCACGAAATAAACTGTTTGCATAAGCGTGCCGGACAACGCATAGGACTCCTCTTTCAGTATAAGGTTATTATCGCGCCGCACCCAGTAAATTTTGCGGGGGTAGTCCACGTCGTTGACTATGGCTTTTATTTCAAGGCGGGACACAGGCACCTTGCCCAGCATTTCCTCCGATACAATCTCTTTTCCGCCTGCATCAAGCGCCGGCGCATAAAGCTCGGTCAGGTTGCGCTGTTCAAAATCGTCGCCCTTGGCGTCGGAGCCGCCGATACTCTCGTCGCGGTTGATGTGCTGGAAGGTGCGGGTGTTTTTGCGGTACATCCAGAAATTTTCGCCGACGCGCAGGTAGCCGTTGCCTTTTTCATTTTCCGGAGATTGCATGACTATAAGAAATGAATCGTCGCTGTCGCGGCGGAAGTAAACCATCTCGATAAGTTTCGTGCCCTGCTCGGCCTTCTGCTGGGTCAGTGTAACGTTAGCCTTGATGTCGGTTTTCATCTTCATCTGATCTTCGATGGATTTAAGGATTGCCGTTACCATGCTCTCGGCGGCCAGCGGGGCGGCAAAAACGGCACAGGCCAGTATGACTGATAAGTATTTCATAATTCCTCTATTCATAATGCCGCAGGGCGTTTGCCGGCGACAAACCGGCGGCGCGCCGCGCGGGAAAATATGCGGTTGCCACCGCCATCAACAGTATCAATAAAAGGTTGAAAACTATGCCGCCTGACGACGGCATAAAATGCAGGTGGTTCTGTATAAGCAGCATTCCCATGGGGTTGTCCTGCATTTCAAAATGAACCAGTGATAACAGCCGCATAGTTATAAATGCAAGCGCAATACCGGCAAGGCAGGAAATGAGTGTCAGGAAAAACGATTCAAGTATGAATATGGCGCGCACGTCGCTTTTCTGCATCCCGATGGCGCGTATGGTGCCAATCTCGCGGGTACGTTCCTTGATGGTCATGCGCAGTGTGTTGATAACTCCTATAAGAATTATAAAAAACAGTACAAGCACCGCCGAGAATGTGATGATGTTCAGGACGCCTTCAAGTTTTAAAATGTCGCTTGCGCTTTCGTACATCGTGCGCACGTCAACCAGCGTCGCCTTCCATTTCTGCTTGCCCATGTCCTGGTATTTTTTCTTTAACTCGTCCGTGTTCGCGGTGCGCTTAAGCAATATCCATTCCGTTGCAAGCAGCGCGCTTAGCGGGTGAGTTTCGGCAAGCGAAAAGGCCGGCGCGGTATTTTCGGGTGAAACGCGGGGAAGGTTATCGTAATAAGCGTTGTAGAAGTCGGCTTCGTTAACAATAATAAGGTTGTCATTTATGTCGCCGTTAAAGGTTCCGGTAATCTTTATGGGAAAAACGGATGATTTTTCTTCGAATTTGTTCGGGTAGTTTACCAGTACCCTGCTGCCGGAATTTATGCCCATGCGTTTTGCGAGTTTTGCGCTTATAAAGGCGCCATCCTTTTTTATTTCCGAATTTCCGGACGGCTCCAAAATCCCGGCCAGCTTTGCGAGCGATTCGTTGTCGGAACGGTAGCCGGTTACCGCAACCGGCGTGCTGTTTCCGGCGTAGGCAAGCGTCCCGTAAATAATGGCGCGCCCGGGTGTAAGTTTTTCATGAATCCTGTCCGCCAGGGCTACGGCGTCTTTTTTCGGGTTTTTGAGAACTACATTTATATTGCCGGTTTCCCACGGCCTGAACCCCATCACATGCCTTACGTTGCTCATTTCCGAAAAGACGACCGGCTGCATGAAAATGTTGCTGTTTTTCATTATGCCTGTCACTGTAAGGCGTGCCGCCTGGTCCTGGCCGTAAATGTTGCGGAAACGCAGCCGGATAACGTCGTTTTTTCTGACGTTAAGGTAGCGCGCTTTTTCTTCCGAAAGTATCGCGGCGTTTTCTATGTCCGTGCGCTTCAAGTCGTAAAAAGAGCCTTCAACCATCTTAAATGATTCTTCCGTTTCCTTGAGTTTTTTGGCGTCAACCGATTTTGACAGGTCAACGGCAACGAGTATGATGTTGTCCGCGCTGCCGTTGCCGATAGCCTTCGCGAACGTGCCGATGGATTCGTCTATCTCGCTTACCGTTTCGCCGTCTGATTCCATTATGGCCGAGATCATGCGTTCCCTGTCGCGGCATACCTCGCGCCTGATGTTGCCCTTCTCGTTGAAGCTGATGGTAACATGCCCCGTAACCCAGCGCATGATGCGGTTAAACATCACGTCCGATATGCCGTTGGTAAAGGCATTCGATATTACCAGTATCATCATGCCGATGGCGATAGCAAGCCCGAGAAAGAAGTTTCTTCGTTTCTGGCGCGCCAGGTTGCGTATGCTGATGGAAATAAGATAGTTATTCATTTGCATTAGTCCCTTGCGATCGCTTCCAGCGGCGTTATGTTTCTTGCGACAAGCATGGGGTATAGAGCCGCGCACAGCGTTACAATGCCGAGTTGTACAAGGGTTGTAAGTATGTCCGCGGTGTTCAACACCGGGCTGAACACGTCGCCGCCGTAGAGAATCTGGAGCATGTCGTTTGCCGTGCGAATTTTTAAAAGCGGTATGATTTTAACTATTATGATGCCGCACACGATGCCGGCGCCGCCGAAAAACGCGGACAGTATCGCAGTTTCGCCGAGGAACATGCCGCTGATGAAACTTTTTTTTGCGCCTATGGCGCGCATCATGCCTATTTCCGGCGTGCGCTCAAGCGCGGACATGGTTAGCGTATTGATAATGATTATAATCGCAACGACGAACAGCAGCATAACGAATATGAACAAAGCCCCTTTGATTAGAGATGCCATTCCGCCGATCGGGCCGGATGCTTTTTTCCATGTGATTGCGCGCACGCCCAGGTGTGCGTCGGTAAGCGCTTTGTTCAGGCGGGTAAGCGCTTGTTTTTCCGAAACACGGCCTTTTAACTTTACGAACACGAGGTTATATGCCCCGTCTTCTATGTCGGCCTGCGGGGCGGGTGTATTTTTTTGCAGCACGTTCGCGGGGGCTTGTGCGCGGGTGCGCTCGTTGGACACCATAAGCGTATCTTCGGAAAACAGCGCGTCGAGGTCTCCGGATTCCATTGAAAGCAGTTTCTGCTCTTCCTTCGGGACGTCCAGGGATTTGCCGGTTGCAGAAAAATACCCCAGGCATTCGCGGTAGGACTCTATGTCCGTAATGCTGAAATGGCCGAATATGGTGTTAAGCGCGCGGTATTTTATTATGCCTTTAACGGGAAAGCGTATGTCGGTGGATGAGTTCGATTCGTTCATGCCCATCAGCACGATTGCCGAATCAATAAATATTGAATATGGGTCTTTCTGCGTCTCGGCCGGGAGATTTTCCTTCACCAGGGCGCCGTGCTCGGGGATAATCCATATATTGGTGTAGTCGAAAAATTCGTTGCGGGCGCTGACAGGAACAAGTATTCCGCGTTTGCCCGGCTCAAGAAACCCGCCTTCCAGCGCGGTAAAAGCGTTCGGGAACATTTTCCGGTATGCTTCGAAATCAACCCCCAGCATAAAGGCAAAGCCGGGATTCTGGTTGCTTTCAGACGTAAGCGCAAGCGCAAGATTTTTGCCTGCGGGCAGAAAGCGGTCAAGGTAATCCTGTGATTGAAGCGCCTGCTTTATCTGCTTGTAGTTATATATGGGTTCTATGGATGTGCCCATCATGTTGAGCAGGATATTGTCGGTTTTTTGTTTTTCGGAGATTATCACTATATCGCCCAGGAAACCGTTGACGATATTTTTGCTGACACCGCGGTCCATGCCGGAAATAACCCCGTTTCCAAGCGTCATCAATAATGCGCCCAGGAAAAGTATAAAGCCTATGATAAGCGACTTGCTTTTATGCCGCAATATGTTGCGCCATGCAATGGTAAGTATAAGTTTCATTGAACGGTTAGTCCGTCCTTGATTTTTACGATTCTTTTTGCGTATTGCAGGACGTTGGCGTCGTGCGTGGAAAAGATGAACGTTGTTTTCTCGACACGGTTCATCTCCTTCATAAGCTCAAGTATTGATGCGCCGGTAACGGAGTCGAGGTTTGCCGTAGGCTCGTCGGCAAGAACAATGTCGGGGTTTGTTACAAGCGCGCGCGCTATCGCCACCCGCTGGCGCTGGCCGCCGGAAAGCTCGGCGGGGCGGTGTTTTGTAAATTCTTTCAGGCCAACCTCTTCGATCAGCTTGTCCGCCCGCTTGTGAAGTTCCGCCCCGGAGTATTTTTTCATCAACAGAAGCGGGAACTCGACGTTTTCGCGCACGTCAAGCACCGGGATAAGGTTGAATGTCTGAAATATAAATCCTATTTTATGAAGGCGTATGCCGGTAATTTCACGGTCATTTAAGGCGGTTATCTCGCGGCCGCCTATCTGCACGCTTCCCTCGGTGGCATGGTCAATGCAGCCTATAACGTTAAGGAGCGTGGTTTTCCCGCTGCCGGAGGGGCCTACGATGCTCATAAGCTCACCTTCTTCTACGGCCAGGTCAATGCCCCGCAGCGCGTTGACTACGGTGGCCCCGAGTGGATAATCTTTTTTCAAACCTTTGATTTCTATTATGTTCATGCAAAACTCCGATATGCGATATTTACATTATTGCCGAATTACCGACGTTATGCAGCGTGTCATTGCGAGGAGCTTTGGCGACGAAGCGATCTCGTTGTTTTTATGCGAAACAGCGAGATCGCTTAGCTTCCAGACTGTGTCGCAATTGTCTTTTGCTCCGTCCGTCATACCGGAATGCCTTAATCGGTATCCAGTCGCGACGGAAGATCTGGACTCCGGCTTTCGCCGGAGTGACGGCAGGAAGAATTTTTGACGCAAAAGGCAATTATGGTACAGTCTGTTCACCAGTTATTATATCAAAATTATTGCGCGTACATCTCTTCGCGCAGCTGTTTTACGCGCGGGTCGGCCAGGTACTCGTCAAATGCCATCAGCTTGTCTATGCAGCCGCGCGGCGTTATCTCTATGACGCGCGTTGCCACCGTTTGTATAAACAGATGGTCATGCGAGGTGAAAAGCACGGTTCCCTTAAAATCAATCAGGCCGTTGTTCAAAGATGTGATTGATTCGAGGTCAAGGTGGTTTGTAGGCTCGTCCAGGACAAGCACGTTCGCCCCGGTAAGCATCATCCTGGCCAGCATGCAGCGCACTTTTTCGCCGCCGGAAAGCACCGGCGCCTTCTTCTGTGTCTCCTCGCCCGAGAAAAGCACTTTTCCAAGAAACCCGCGTATGAACGATTCGTCCTTGTCCTCCGAGTACTGGCGCAGCCAGTCAACGAGGTTTATATCATCTGAAAAGTAACGGGCATTCTCCTTCGGAAAATATGCCTGTGTGGTTGTAACTCCCCACTTGAAATCGCCCGCATCGGCTTTTTGTTCGCCCATGAGCACCTGGAACAGGATGCTTACGGCAAGCCTGTTTTTTCCAAGAAAAGCCACCTTTTCGCCTTTCTTGATTGTGAATGAAAGATCTCCGAACATATCTGCATCCGGCGCCGATTTTGCAAGCCCCGTAACGGTAAGAAGCTCGTTGCCTGCTTCACGGTTAGGGGTAAAATGCAGGTACGGGTAGCGCCGGGACGAAGGTTTTATATCCGCAAGCGTTATTTTATCAAGCAGGTTCCGGCGGGAAGTTGCCTGTTTTGCCTTGGATGCGTTGGCGCTGAATCGGGCTATGAATGTTTTAAGCTCGTCAATCTTCGCTTCCATCTTTTTGTTATAATCCTTCTTCTGCTGTAGCGCCAGTTCGCTCGCCTCGCGCCAGAAACTGAAATTCCCGGTGAACAATTCTATGCGGTTATAATCAATGTCCGCGATATGCGTGCATATTTTATCAAGGAAATGACGGTCGTGCGAAACCACGATCACTATATTCTTGAAATTAAGCAGGAATTCTTCGAGCCAGTTTACGGTTTCGATATCAAGATTATTTGTCGGTTCGTCCATTAAAAGTATGTCCGGGTTGCCGAACAGCGCCTGGGCAAGCAGTACGCGCACTTTGGCGCTGCCGTCGAGCTCCTTCATCAGGCGCGAGTGCAGGTTTGCGTTTATGTCCAGGTTGTTTAGAAGCTGAGCGGCCTCGGCTTCGGCCTCGTAACCGTTCAGGTGGCTGAACTCGCTTTCAAGATGCGCCACTTCCATGCCGTCGTCGTCAGAGAAATCCGGCTTGGCGTAAATGGCGTCCCGTTTCTTCATTATATCGTAGAGTTTGCGG
>MGVF01000013.1 GCA_001800355.1 Elusimicrobia bacterium RIFOXYA2_FULL_50_26 | reverse complement strand
GCGGCACGGTAGCACAACCGGAAAATGCAAGTTCAAGAGCCAAAAGTATACGGATAATCTTTTTCATTATTTAGTTGTTTTTTTATGGAGATTTTGTGACGGGGAAATCAGGGGATGCCGAGGATGCCTTTGAAGACGGCTTTTCCTGCTTCTTTTTTAAAGCTATTTTTAGACCCACTGGATTGTTCTTCCCCGTTCCCGGTTTGCGATGGGAATAGTTGATCCTCATCTGATGCGGTTGTCGTCTCTGCCTGGGGTTTAGCCGGGGCGGATGCGGCGGCGCTGGCATCGGGATCAAATAAGGAGTCTTCCATGGGTTCGTCCACTTCTAAAACTTTTACAATTGTGGTCTGCTTGATTTTTTTTGATGTAAATATTCTTTTAAAGGGATGGGCCATGCCCTTTACGGTTCTATAGTCAGTAATTCTTACTTCAACATCTTTTGATGAAGCCCTGGTCATACGGCCGGAATCCTGCTCCAGATACATTTTGTAATCCGGCTTTTTTATGCCTTTAACAATTACTCCCTGAACAAGAACATGACAGGCAACCCCGTCCACCGCCTCACTGCCGATATAGTTTATGTAGCCTTTAAGTTTGCTGTTTTTACCTGTATGATTCTCAGACATCCCCTTTAAATACTGCTCCGCGTAATCTTTCGCCTGTTGGCCGGACTGGCTCCCGGGCGCTTTATATTTCATTCCCGGCATAATCATCCAGGTGGATGTGCCATCGAATATTGTTACCATGTCCTGCCGTTCATTGCCGTTGCCGAATACTGTCATCTTATTGCGAGACTTGCCGCCTTTATGCCAGCTTGCCATGTCAAATTTCTTTGCTTTGCCTTTCCCTTCCTCAATGCAAATCTCGTATTCACAGTAATAATTTTTGGAATCATTAACTTCCGATAGCGCATTTTTTGAGTAGCGCGCCATAATCTCTCTGGATTTTGCATCCATCTCAAACCCGTCGTAATAAGCCGCCTGCGCCGAACCGAGCAGAATAAAAAACAACAACGAAACAACAGATATTCTAATCATCGCTCTCTCTCCTGTTTATTTTGCCTTGAACGTGGATACCTGCTCGCCCAGGCTGATCCTGGCTACATCTTTTTTGCTGCCTTCCACAACACACGACAATCCCGAAGTGACTTTTTTTACTTTAAGCAGCGCTTTTTGCCGTTGCGGCGTTGTTACAAGCCCGGTTTTCGGATCCCTGAATTCCGACATTTTTTCCCACACGACAAGCTGGTCGCCGACCTTGATGCCATAGGCCGATCCCAGGTTTACAAGAACTTCCTTCTCCGACAGTACCTGCATCACCTCGCCGGTAATAGGAAACTTTGCAGTCAGGTCATTCTTAAATCCGACTACTGCCTTGTCCATCGCTTTTACGACAGTCTGGGAAACATCATCTTTAAGCGCCCCGAAATTATCGGCGATATCAATTATTTGCTGCGTTTTCATACGGACGGCAAGTTCTTTTTCATAGGCCGTTTCGTCGGAAAAACTTCTATAGTCCTTTGATGCGGTCTCCTGGCTGTTTTTCTTGTCCGAATATTCCACAACGCCGTTTATAACGGATACTATTTTAAAATTAAGCTCGCAATTGGCCTTGTATTTCGTGGAAATCGAGCCATAGAACTTCCCGTCTGAGATGCGCTTGCCGTACTCAAGCCCGGGTTTATCGAAGAAGGCCATGGCCTTGCCGAAAAAAAGATAATCGGCGCCGAGCAGTTTGCCAAGCTCGTTATATCTTTCAAAAGCATCAGAGGTCGAAAGATTGCGTTCCTGCATTACGCGCAGTATCTTTTCACGCTCCACCAAGTTAAAATGTCCGGCCAAAATGTTCTCCATCTTCGAGAAAGCCGAATCCGTTATGCCCTTTATGGGTGAGCCGTTGTCCGTAACCTCTATGATGGCAACCGTTTTTTTGAACCGCCTTGCAGCATTGGATTCCTCAAGCGTCGGCTCAACAACGGGCGCCGTCGCGCACGCCGAAAAGAATATCGCGAATCCGCAAACTATTGCAACGCACAGTCTGGCCATGAAGCCTCCTTATATGAATCCGGCAAAATAAAAACAGCCTTCAGTTTATTATGTGATTATGCCTCTTTAGCATTTTTAAGTTATCATTGTCATTGCGATCCCAAAGGGCGCGGCAATCTCATTTTTCATCAGAAGCAACGTCGAGATTGCTTCGCTCTCGCTCGCAATGACCTCAGAATGTTGGAGTAGACGATCATTCGTGGTTTTTTTTGAAATAGGCTATGGTTGATTTCAGGCCGGTTTCGAGGGAGACTTCGGGCGACCATTTCAGTATTTTTTTTGCGCGGGTAATGTCCGGGCGGCGGACCTTGGGGTCGTCTATGGGTAGGGGCTTGCGTGCTATTTTTGATTTGCTTCCGGTAAGTTTAATTATGGTTGTCGCAAGTTCGTTGAGCGTGATTTCGTGGGGATTGCCGATGTTGACGGGTTCGTTGAACTTGGACATAAGCAGTTTGTAAAGTCCCCCTACAAGGTCGGTTACATAGCAGAACGAACGGGTCTGGTTGCCCGTTCCGAATACCGGCACCGGTTTGTTGGCAAGCGCCTGCATTATGAATTCAGGCACTGCGCGACCGTCGCGGCTGCGCATACGGGGGCCGTATGTGTTGAATATCCGCACTATGCGAACCGGCATTTTGTGGTAACGGTGATAAGCCATTACCATAGCTTCGGCAAATCTTTTTGCTTCATCATAGACGCCACGCGGGCCTATAGGGTTTACGTTACCCCAGTAGCTTTCGGTTTGCGGGTTCACAAGGGGATCGCCGTATACCTCGCTGGTAGAGGCAAGCATAAAGATGGCTTTTTTCTCTTTTGCAAGCCCGAGCGCCTTGTGCGTTCCAAGCGCGCCCACTTTAAGCGTCGGGATCGGATGTTTAAGATAATCTATCGGGCTTGCCGGGGATGCAAAGTGCATTACCGCGTCTACTTTCCCCGGCACATGGATGTAATTTGTAACGTCGTGCTTTATGAATTGGAAGCGTTCGTTCCCAAAAAGATGTTCGATATTTTTCAGGTTTCCCGTAATAAGGTTATCCATAGCTATGACGGAATGTCCCTTTCCGAGAAATAAATCGCTCAAGTGTGATCCGATAAATCCTGCTCCGCCGGTAATAAGAATTCTCATGCTGGTCTCCTGTTGTTTATATGTCAATTCCTGCCGATGCTTTTATAGGTAAACCCTAACTTCTCAGCCTGTCGGGGGTCATATATATTTCTTCCGTCTACCAGTATCGGCGTTTTTAATAGTTTTTTTACCTTTACAAGGTCCAGTTTCCTGAACTCGTCCCATTCGGTAAGGATCACCAGGCAGTCCGCTCCTTTTGCGGCGGCGTAAGCGTTGGCGCAATACTTTATTTTGAGCAGTGGTTTTGCTTTCTCCATCGCCACGGGGTCGTACGCCTGAACCTTTGCGCCGTGCGCCTGGAGCGCTTCTATAATGTCAATTGATGGCGCAAAGCGCATATCGTCGGTGTTCGGTTTAAAGGATAATCCCAGCACGCCGACGGTTTTATTCTTAAGTATCCAGAGGCTGTCTTCGATTTTTTTAACCATGAGCTTTTTCTGCTGTTCGTTGATTGCTTTGACTTCGTTTAGCAGGTTGAACTCATAGCCAAGCTTTTTTGAAATCCACATAAACGCTTCCAGGTCTTTGGGAAAGCAGAATCCGCCGAAACCTATGCCGGCGTTTAAAAACGTTTTGCCGATGCGCTTGTCCGTGCCCATGCCCTCGGCTACTTTCGTAACGTCGGCGCCTGTGCGCTCGCAGATATTGCCGACGGCGTTAATGAACGAAATTTTCATTGCGAGAAATGAATTGGACGCGTGTTTTATTATCTCGGCGCTTTTCATGTCGGTAACAATAACGGGCGCTTTTAACGGTTTGTATATTTCCCGCAGGATGGATTCGGCTCTTGCGGATTCGACGCCGATTATTATGCGGTCAGGATTAAATGTGTCATGCACGGCCGAGCCTTCGCGCAGGAACTCAGGGTTTGAGGCGACGTCAAATGGAATATTTTTCTTTAAGTTTCTTTTAACGGTTATCGCCACCCATGTGCCGGTTTCAACAGGCACAGTTGATTTATCTACGATAAGTTTATAGCTGCGCATGTTGTATGCTATTTCCCTTGCCACGTTCTCAACGAAGGACAGGTCTGCCGAGCCGTCCGGGCGCGGCGGCGTGCCCACGGCGATAAAAATAATCTCTGATTTATTTATGCCTTCTTTTATGCTGGTGGAAAATGAAAGCCGTTTCTCGCGGTTATTTTTTCTGACTAATTCTTCAAGCCCCGGTTCGTAAATCGGGATCCTGCCTTTTTTGAGGAGATCTATCTTTGATTTATCGTTGTCTATACATATAACGCGGTGTCCCATCTCGGACAGACAAGCCCCGGTAACCAGCCCAACATAACCTGTTCCCACGACGCAGATAGTACGCATTGATGATCCTTTCATTTTGCCAGGAATTCTTTTACGGCATCCTGCCACGGCCTTATCGGCGGCAGGTTGTTCAACTTCCAGGCATAGTTGTTCAGCCCGGAAAACACCGGCCGCATGGCGGGCAGGCGCAATTGTTTTTGTTCAATTTTTTTTATGAGGTGCGCAGGGTATTTCTTTATGCGCGCGATATACGAAGCGATCTCGTAACGGGAACCGAAGCCCTCGTTTGTTACGTGATAAATACCGTAGGCGCCGGTATCAATTAGAGTTGAGATCGCTTCCGCCGCATCCCTTGTGCAGGTTGGAGAACCCGTCATATCCGTGCAGGCATTTATTTCTTTGCCGGCTGAGAGCGAGTCGTCTACCGATTTTATGAAATTCGGCCTGGCTTTCCCGAATAACCATGCGGTGCGCACAATGTAGAATTTATTTAGCAGGTGGCGCGCCATCCATTCCCCGGCGAGTTTCGACGTTCCGTACACGCTTAAAGGGCCTGTTGCGTCGAATTCCGTGTAGCCGGACGGCGGATGCTGTTTGCCGGAAAAAACATAATCGGTGGAAACGTAAAGAAGCGCGGCATCGAACCTCTGGCATGCAAGAGCCAGGTTGCGGGTGCCGTAACAATTTGTTTTAAAGGCATTATCGGGATTATTTTCGCATTCGTCAACGTTGGCAAGCGCCGCCGAATGAATAATTATGTCCGGGTTTATGCGGGTTACGGCGTGGTATACCGCTATCTGGTCCGTAATGTCCAGGGATTGCGTTTCACACGCCGCCATGGCGGGATTTCTGCATACGCCTATCACTTCGTGGTTGTCTGCCAGAAGCGGGGCCAACTCGCTTCCAAGCAGGCCGTTGATGCCGGTTATAAGTACTTTCATTATAGTAGTCAGGCGCGGCCGTATTGCTTACGGTAATATTCGCGGTAATTGTTGTTGATTATTTTTTTCCACCAGGGCTTATTTATTTCATACCAGGTAATTGTGGCTGCCAGCGCTTCGTCGAAGATTGCGCGCGGCCGCCAGCCCAGGTCATTGGCAATCTTTGTGCAGTTAACGGCGTAACGGAAATCATGCGCGGGGCGGTCATCTACTTTCTTTATCAGTTTGCTGCTTTTGCCGAGCATCTCAAGAATCTTTTTTGTAAGCTCAACGTTAGACAGGTGCGTGCTGCCGCCTATATTGTATATTTCCCCGTCTTTGCCCTTGTGAAGCACCTTGTCTATGGCTTCGCAGTTATCCAGCACATAGAGCCAGTCGCGCACGTTAAGGCCGTTTCCGTATAGAGGGAGCGGTTTATCCTCAAGGGCGTTTATGACAAAAAGCGGTATCACTTTTTCCGGGTACTGGAACGGGCCGAAATTGTTTGACGAGCGCGTAATTATCACAGGCACTTTATGAGTAATGAAATAGGAACGCGCTATCAGGTCTGCGCCGGCTTTTGAGGACGAATACGGGCTGCTTGGGTTTAAACCGCTTTTTTCCGTGAACGATCCCCTGGGAATACTGCCGTAGACCTCGTCCGTCGAAATGTGGACAAACCGCGAAAGGCGGTGTTTGCGCGCGGATTCAAGCAGGGTATGAGTGCCTGATATATTTGTTTTAATAAAAGCCGTGGCTGAGGCGATTGAACGGTCAACGTGCGTTTCGGCGGCGAAGTTTACGGCTGCGTCAACTTTTGCCATGGCTTCATCAACTGTTGTTCTGTCGGCTATGTCGCCGCGTATGAATTCGTGGCGTGGATTGGCGTTCAAATCGGAGATATTTCCACGGTTGCCAGCATATGTAAGTTTGTCGAGGTTCACAATGCGGTAGGAAGGATATTTTTTTAAAATATACCGCACGAAGTTAGAGCCGATAAACCCGGCGCCGCCTGTTACGAGCAGTTTCACTTTCAGGACTCCTTAAAATTTGGGTTAAACCATGCCACTGTTTTTTTGAGCCCGTCGTTGAACCTGACAAGCGGCTTGTACTTAAGCAGTTTGGAAGCCTTGGAAATATCGGCGCAAGTGCGGCGGACGTCTCCGGCGCGTGCCGGGGTGTGATTTATCACGAATTTAATATTGACTGCTTTTTCTATGGCATGAGCTATATCCAGGACAGAGTAACTTTCATTACATGCGACGTTGAATACCTGTCCTGAAACACCCGGGGTAAGGGCGGCGAGAATATTTGCATTGACGACGTTCGCTATGTAGGTGAAATCGCGCGATTGTTTACCGTCGCCGTGAACTTCAATGGGTTCGCCTTTGAACGCGGCCTCTATAAACCTGGGTATAACGGCGGAATACTTTGAATCCGGGTCCTGGCGGGGGCCGAAAACGTTAAAGTATCGCAGCGACACTGTTTCAAGCCCGAACGTTTTTGCAAAAACCTGGCAGTAATTTTCCGCGGCGAGTTTTGATGTGGCGTATGGAGAAAGCGGCCCCGGCACGGCATCTTCCTTTTGCGGGAGCTTCTTATTGTCGCCGTAAACGGAAGAAGACGAAGCGTACACCACGCGTTTGACGCCGGCCTTGCGCGCGTTAATCAAAAGGTTTAACGTGCCTGTTATGTTAACGTTATTGGTGCTTAAAGGATCGTCCACCGAACGCGGCACCGAACGCAGCGCCGCCTGGTGAAACACGTAGTCAATCCCTTTCAGGGCTTTAACGAGATCCGTATTTTTGCGCAGGTCCCCGCGTACGAGTTCAATGCCTTTTAAAAACGGGCGGATATGTTCCATCTTGCCGGTTGAAAAATTATCAAGCACGCGGACCTTGTGCTTTTTCCTGAGAAGCTCCTCAACAATATTTGAACCTATGAACCCGGCTCCGCCGGTTACTAGAAATTTCATAATTTTCTCTCCTGATTTACCGGCAGGGGGCGCCGTTTAGCGGTTTTTTCTATCCCAATTATATGGTATCTTTTTTGTATTGAAAGGTAAACGGTATTCATCCGGCATGGAATAATTGTAGACATGTGTGGGAACGTTTACCACCACGGCCTCGGCATTGCTTACACATTTAAACCCGTGATAGATCATCGGTGGAACCTGGACAATGGCAGGATTGTGTTCCCCGATGAAAAACTCGTTTACTTCGCCTTTCGTAGCCGATCCGGGGCGGCTGTCATAGACTACGAGTTTCAGCATTCCTTTAAGGCATACTATGCTGTCGGTTTGTTTCTTGTGATAGTGCCAGGCCTTTACCGCTTGCGGGTAAACCGTAGTCATGTAAACCTGCCCGAAAGTTTTAAACTCCGTCCAATCGGAGCGCATAATCTCCATGACACGGCCGCGCTCGTCGCAAATCGGTTTCAGTTGTTTGACCGTAACGCCTTTTATCATATAATCTCCACTCGGGACGAATCGCCCGCCATGATACGGTAAGCCGCCGGCTTCTTTTGTGTGCGTAAAAGCACAACGTTCTGGCCTATAAGGGAATCTTCGATCCGCTTGACGTCTTTTATTGAAGAGTTTTCCAAAACTATGGAATGCTCTATTTCGCTGTTTTCAATGGTAACTGAATGATAGATTGACGTAAAAGGCCCGATGTATGAGTTGATAATAGTGGTGTTTGATCCGATAATGACCGGCCCGCGCAGGGAGCTGTTAATTATCCTGGCCCCTTTTTCGACGATAACTTTCCCGTCCAGGCAGGAAAGCTCGTCAACGCTGCCGGCTATGGCGCCGGTTAATGTTTCAAGGACGAGGCTGTTTGCCTCAAGGATGTCTTCCAGTTTTCCCGTATCCTTCCACCAGCCGCCGACTATCCGCGCCCGCACCGCAAAATTTTTGTCTATCAGGTATTGAATCGCATCGGTTATTTCAAGCTCGTTTCGCGCCGAGGGCTTGATATTTTCCACGGCTTCGAATATTGCCTTGTCGAACATGTATATTCCGACAAGCGCAAGGTCGCTTTCCGGGTGCGCCGGTTTTTCTTCAAGCCGGACAACATCGGCGCCCCTCAATGTGGCCACGCCGAAATTTTCAGGATGCGGGACGTGCGCCAGCAGAATCTGCGCCTGCGGTTTATGCGTGGTAAATTCTTTTACAAGCAGCGAAAGATCGTCTTTAATCAGGTTGTCGCCAAGGTACATTATAAAATCGTCATCACCTATAAACGGGCGGGCAATTTTTACGGCATGGGCAAGCCCGAGAGGCGCTTCCTGTTCTATATAGGTTATATTAATTCCCCAGCGTGATCCGTCCCCCAGCGCGCGTCTTATCTCTGTTCTCGTATCACCTACAATCACTCCTATATCGGTTATGCCGGCCGCAGCAATGCTTTCCAGCCCGTAAAACAGGATGGGTTTATTTGCGATAGGCACCAGTTGTTTTGCCGATGTATGCGTTATTGGCCGCAGTCTTGTTCCCTTGCCACCGGCTAATATAAGCGCTTTCATTTATTAAATTCCTTATACTCTTTCACGCCAGTAGTTAAGCAGGTCGCTTAGAGTCTGTTCAAAAGGTATTTCCGGTTTCCAGCCGGTTGCGGCGCAAAATTTAGTGTTATCGCCCAGCAGCACCATTACGTCCGACGGGCGCATGCGCGCAGGGTCAGGTTTTACCTCAACCTTGATATTTGATTTTGACAGTAATGTGTCCAGGACTTTTTGTATGGTCCAGTCTATGCCGGTGCAGATATTGTATTCTTCGCCGGGTTTGCACTTTTCGGTTGCAAGCCAGTAAGCGCGCACCATGTCCCTGACGTCGGTGTAGTCCCTGCGGGCTTCAAGATTTCCGACGCGGATGATTGGTTCCTGCAAGCCTTTTTCAATTTTTGCCACCTGTTGCGCGAAATTGCTCTCCACGAAAACATCTCCGCGCCGGGGGCCGGTGTGGTTAAAGCCGCGTGTGCGGATAACCTTTATATTATAGGACATGAAATACTGGTACCCCAGCATATCCTGCCCCACTTTTGAAACGCCGTACGGTGAAAGCGGCCTTAAGGGGTTTGTTTCCTTTATCGGTATTTCGTTCGGATATACCATGCCGTACTCTTCGCTGGAACCGGCGATCTGGATGACGGGGTCAATGCCTGTTTCGCGCACGGCTTCAAAAAGATTCAATTGCCCGATGATGTTCGTGCTTATGGTTTCCGCCGGCGCATGCCACGATGTCGGCACGAAACTTTGCGCCGCGAGATGAAATATCTTTTCAGGTTTTATTTCGCGCACGGCCTTTTCGATTGATGTTGCATCTTTCAAGTCACATTCGATGATTTTAAGCTGTTGTTTAAGGTGTTCTATGTTTGTCTTGGACGACCGCCAGCGTTCTATGCCCCAGACCTCAACGTCTTTCATCTTAAGCAGGTATTCCGCCAGGTGGCTGCCGACAAACCCTGTTATTCCGGTAATAAGAACTCTCATTTATTTTCCTTTTCCTCTTTTCTTTTTGAATTATTTTCAAGGAATAATGCCAGCAGTGACGTGGCGAAAAATGTTGCCAGCAACGATGTTATGACGGATTTCCTTCTAGTCGTCTTCATCGGCTTGGGATCTACGATCGCGTGGATTTCAATGGTGGTTGGCCTGTTCCTGAATTCGTTTATGCCTGCGCTCAACGGAATCGGCTGGATATTTTCCTTTATTTCCTTGATAAGCACTTTTAAGCGTTTTTGCGATTCTTCATATATTATCTTGTGCCTTTCGTTAACCATCCCTGCGGCCGCCTCGACGTATCGGGCAGCCTTTTCCGGGCTTGTTTCAATCGCGGATATCTTAAGGAGATTTCCCATTTCGTTGTATTGTATCGTTTTTGTAAGTGAATCAATAAGGCGGTCATTATCCTGTGAGTCTAATCTCCTGGCGATTTCTTTTCTTGAGGGAAGGGATGTCATTATTGTGGTAATAGAACTAAATGATTCCAGTGGCTGTGAACCTTCCATGCCTATTCGCAGTAGGGCATAAGATTCATAGGAGTCTGGCGCCAATATGGTGACAACAGCGGTTATTGCCGCTACCAACAAACTTCCGAAAATTATCAATTTCCAGCGCCTTCTGAAAACTGCGAAAATATCTTCAAGCCTGATTTCCTGCTGTTCACTAAACATTTATTTTCCTCCGGTAAGAAAAGATTTTATAATAAATAAAACTAAAATGCAACTAAAAATACATTCAAATTATAGTGCGAAGACGGCTTTTACAGACTGTATTGTAATTGCACTTTTTGTCATTGCGAAGGAGCGAAGCGACTGCGGCAATCTCGACGTTGCTTCTGATGAAAAGCGAGATTGCCGCGCCCTTTGGGCTCGCAATGACGACGACAACTTCAAAATGCTAAAGAGACATGCTTCGGCCAAGGCCTCGCAATGACCGGAAAAATGTCGTTATAGGGTAATGAAACTCAGCGTGTTATGCCATACCATATAATCCACCACATGGCTGCAATGCCGTCTTTCCAGTTAATCTTTTTGCCTTCTCCGTATGTCCGGCCATAATAACTTACCGGAACTTCGTATATCCGCGCTTTAAGTTTTGCGACCCTGGCGGTAATTTCCGGTTCAAAGCCGAAGCGGTTGGAAGTAAGCGTTATTTTTTTAAGGATGTCCTTTTTGAATACTTTGTAGCATACTTCCATGTCCGTAAGATTGAGGTTGTTTATCATGTTGGACAACAGTGTCAGCATGCAGTTTGCCACATAGTGCCAGAAGTATAGAACCCTGTGCGGGCCGCCCAGAAAACGGGAGCCGAACACCACGTCCGCATGCCCCGACATGATAGGTGAAAGAAGCAGGGAATAATCGGAAGGATTATATTCCAGATCAGCGTCCTGCACGATGATAACGTCTCCCGTTGCCGCCGCAAAACCTTTGCGCAGCGCCGCCCCCTTGCCGGAGTTGACGTCGTTGTAGAGTACAATGCAATTGTCCTGTTTTTCCATGCCTTGCAGTATTTCCGTTGTCCCGTCCGTGGAGGCATCGTCAACTATTATAATTTGGCCGACCATGCTTTGCGCCCGCACAAGTTGCACGATTTTTTCTATCGTGTTGCATTCGTTGTATGCCGGTATTACAACGCTTACGGTCGTTGCATTCATAATCTTTTACCTCCAGGGATAAAACTCGTTTTCCTGTTTGCGGTATAGATTGTCCCGCACGATCTTTGCCGCGGTTTTTAAGCCTATTTGAAGGTAGACTTCCTCGGACGCGAGCCGTTTGCGGTATATCATTTTAAATTCCCAGCAGTGTAAATCGCGGTACAGTTTAAGCTCATGATCGCTGAAACGGAATTCATTCAATCCGGACGATGATGCAAGGCGCGCATTGTAATCAATCCGCAATTTTTTCGCAGGCCAGAACCCTATGCCTGCATTATAGTCAAGCTGTCCCGGGCGCGCTGACTGGTAGAACACACCAAGGTTTATATACCGGCGCTCCGGCTCGCCCCAGTTAAGTATGCTCTGTACCGAATTAAGATCGCCGGTGAAAAGATTGGATTCCTCCCGGATATAGGCGCTTACAAAAAATGACGGCGTCCAGATCACTTCGTTTACCAGCGGCCCTAAATGTTGACGCCAGTCGGCAACCGTTTCGTTACGCAGCGCGCGAAACGAGTAGGATGTCGAGTTGCGCACTATTACGCGAGCCGTTGTAATTGAATTTTGTATCGAAGCGTCATTGTTTTCAACGCCAAAATCCGCCGCCGCTTCTTCTACAAAAAGCGAGTTGGGTATGGAACGCAGGCGGTAGTTGTAGTACACGTCCCAGTCCATCCACATGGATGGCCGCAGCCGCAAGTTGACGTTTGAGTAGTAGCGGGTTACCAGGATTGACCTAGGTATTAAAACCGAGGCCTTATCCTGCCAGCTTTCCGAGATTCCCAGGCGCGGCACCACCGTTATATTCCGTGCAAGCCGGAAATCTTTGTTAATGCTGCCGTCGAGCGAACCGCTGATGAAATTTGTTCCGGCGCTGCCGATGAACTGGTTTTGAAGCGAAAGCGCCATGTTAGCGTAAAATGGCGTGCCTAAAACATTCCTTACGGGATAGATGCTGTAATCAATGCGGGGCAGGGTTATAGACGATGCCTCAAAAGCGTCAGCCAGGGAGTTATAGACGTCTGTTCTTTCCGCCACGATTCGCAGCGTATCAAGTGCGGTCTGCCTTGTAAACGACAGGTTTGAACGCAGTTGTTGCTGTGATCTTTGCCAGTTGTCCGCAAAATAAATATTGTTGAAATTTGTGTCGCTTAAAAAATTTATTTCAGCCTGCGAAGTCCATAGCGGCGACCATCGTTGCCAGTAAGCCGAATTAATTGTCCAGCGCTCGCGCCCGGTTGTTTTTTCAAGGATGTTATAACCGTAAACAGTCCCTTTTATTCTTGACGGGTCGTAATAATCGTATTCTATTCCTTTTCCCCATCCCCGCAGGCTGAAAAAATCCAGCAACAAGCGTATGCGCGAGTAATCTGAAAAAGGGTGCGTATAAATTGATTTCAGTATCAGCCCATCCTCGTTATTGTATCCCGGTTTCACCTCGAAGTCATCGCGGTGAGGGCCAAGGCCTTGCGCAAAAATCGGCATATATAGAACTGGGATCGCTCCCACATAGAATACCGGATTGTATATGACGATTCTTTTGTTCGGTTGGATAAAAGCTTTATTCGTGCGGATAATGTAGTGAGGGTTTGGCAGGGGGCAATTGGTGAAGCGGGCGTCTTTTATTACCTGTTTCTCGCGGCTGCCCGAAATCTCACGCGCCTGGAAATGCCATGGCTCTGCGAAACCACCGGCTTCGGTAAGCTCGCCGTGTTCGGCTTTCATGTCGTAAACAACGTGTTCGCCGCGGAGCAGGCCGTTGGCGCCGGTAACGGTTACGTCGCCCGTTGCGTCAATAAGCTCTTTTTCCACCTGGTAATGCACTTGCCTGGCGGTAAGCACATTGTCTTTCCATGTTATGGTAACGCTTCCCTGTGCCACAGCGTACTTTTCGGTATCACTGTAAAATATGGAATCGGCGCTTATGACGATTTCAGCGGCGTTAATACAAAATGGCGGGATAAGTATGAGGAATAATAACAGGCCGCGCCGCGCCAACCGGCCGTATATTCCGGCTCTGCATGGATTACCTTGAAAGGAAAGCCGCACCGACAACTCCAAGTTTTTGGGTGTATTTTGAGATAACTATTTTGCAGATAGAGGCGGGTTTTTCAAAAGCGCGTTCGCGCACGGTCTCTTTTATCGGATCAAGTATAAGTTTTCCCGCCTTGCTTACGCCGCCGGCAAGCACTATCATTTCAGGGTTGAAGAAATTTATTATGCCCGCGAACACTATGCCAAGCTGTCTGCCGGCAGTTTTCCAGATATTGATTGCTATAGTATCGTTGCTTTCCGCCGCCCTGGCAAGAATGTAAGGCGTAATAGCGTCCGGGTCGCCGCCGGAAAGAGTCAGTATTTTACTATGTTTTCTTGTCTTCAAAAGTTCTTTGGCCTGGCTGCTGAGGTGAGCGGCGCCGACGTAGCGCTCTATGCAGCCGAAGCTGCCGCAGTTGCAGCGCGGTCCGTCGGGGTTTAGCGGAATATGGCCTATTTCACCGGCCGTGCCTGTTGCGCCGCGGTATAATTTCCCGTCACATATGATGCCGCCGCCTACACCGGTGCCAAGTGTTACGCAGATAAGGTTGCGCACCTTTCCTTTTGCGTCAAGCCAGTAGGCGCCCCAGGCAGCCGCGTTTGCGTCGTTATCAATTGAAATTATCCCGGGCAACTCGCGTTCCAGCAGCTTTTTCAGAGGGGTATTTTTCCACCTGGGCAGGTTGGGCGAAAAACGCACAACACCTTTTTGCTGGTCTATATCGCCGGCAACGCCGACACCTGTGGCGGACACTTCGGAAAAATGTTTCATATTCCTGGAGAAGCGGACGATTTCTGCTACCACCTCTTCAGGCACGGAGTTAAAAGAATTCTGGAAGCTCGCATGTTCCAGTATGTTACCGTAGGCGTCAACCACCGCCAGTTTTACTTCAGTTCCGCCCAGGTCAATCCCAAGATAAATCTTAGCCATATCGGCCCCTTTCATGAATAACTGATGTTATGCAAAATTTGTTAAACGTTGAAA
>MGVF01000012.1 GCA_001800355.1 Elusimicrobia bacterium RIFOXYA2_FULL_50_26 | reverse complement strand
TTCACAAAAAGCCTTTCTGAGTAGAGCCATCGGTAATTGTTCGATCACTTCTAATTTTTCTTTGGCTGCTTTTCGGGCTTTTTCGACTGCGGCAAGTTGTTCCTTCAGTATGACAGCAATTCGTTTTTGCTCCGCAAATGAAGGGAGATATATTTCCAGAGATGCAAGCTGCTTCATGCTTATGCTTGAAAAAGTGCTTCCACTACCGAGTGAAGCTAATTTATTCTCACAAAACTTTAGTGCAGAATGAATAAAATCAATGCAAATGTTTTCCTTGCCCCGGATTGCTGCCAATCCCCTACCTATACAACATTCCACATTAGCAATATTTGTCGGGCCAACGGGTGCTCTGACTGAAATTAAAATATCTCCTGGTAAGGCTATTATAATGGGAGAAACGCACCAAGTCCTGGGCACAGGATTTATTAATCCAAAATCTGCCTTTCCCTGGAAAAAGGGTAGCCCAGCAGGTTCTTTTCTATAAGTATCGCTTGACGGCGATTGTCCGGGAATTATGTTGCATATATCACCCAAAGAAGTCTTTCGCCATATTTCGTCTGAAATGTTATCTTTCATCGCAATTGTATCCTTTATCAATTTTCAACCATAATAATTACAACGCAAATATTCTTTCCTTTGTTTGTTGGAGTACATCGGCGGGTTTCCCGAGTGCTTTAAGTGCAGAAAGACCGCCGGCTTTGGTTACTTCCGGCGTTCGAAATACCTGCGGGTTCTCTATTCCGTCGGTGCCGCCGCGGCTGAACTGTGAGGCGATTGCCGTGAGCGTTGCCGCTGCTGGTTGTGGCATTGATGACAGCCATGGTGCATTCTTGTAAGTAAAGGCGTCGGCGCGTTCAAGGCGGGTTTTGGGCGCTAAACCGTAACCTAATTCTGCAAGTACGTCATAGAGATCGTAATCGTTCATTTCTTCGAGCGCTCTTATAAGCATGGGAGAGCGTCCTGCGTCGGGTAGTTTGCTTAAGAATTCTCTTCGGTCGGATGGCTTAATCCATATTGTGCGGAATTTATCGAGTGTGGCGGCCTCTGCTACCAACTTTACTGCAAGTTTTTCTTTGTATTCTTCGACCGTAACCGGCATGGCTTTTCCGTCAACCATTGTTACTATGTAACGTCCGGCATCGTTAACCTTTACGTCGAAACCTTCAACAAGGATAGTATGTTCAGCCGGGCCATCGCCGGTTGTGCCTTTGCTGACACTGGTTGGTCTTGTCGTGAACTTTTTGCCGAAAAGACGGGTGGCAGTAGTATAATCATACACACGGAACATAAGCTTGCCTGTCGGTGGGTGAAGGCGGGTGCCGCGGCCAATCATCTGATAAAAGGCGATAGGCGAACGAACATATTTGAAAAATACGATATTTCTGACGCACGGAACGTCAACGCCGGTGGATAGCAAGTCAACCGTTGTGGCCACGAAATGATGACGTGAGCCGCCGCGTAAATCGGGAAGGTAATCACTGCCTCCGCTTGCTGCGGTGCATTTAAAGGCGTAAGGTTCCATGCGCGGCCTGTTGCTTTTTGCGCACCATTCGGCATAAAGGTTGTTCATGGCCGAGGCAACATTACCGGCATGTTGGTCACAGGCGCAGAAGATGATCGTTTTCTGTTCCGGTGTCCCGGCGGCTATAAAATGCTCGAAGAGATTTTCTGACATTGCTTTAACGCGTTCCGGCAACAGCAGTTTGTATTCAAAGCTTTCAGCTTCATAGCGAGGACGAACCTCCTGGACAGAAAGTGATTCGCCCGTTAGTGCGTCGGTAACATCCTTGCCTTGTAAATCCGTCTTTTCAATGCCTGACTCTTGCTCGTTCTGTGGTTTGTCGTCAAAAAATATATCCTGGCGTATAATTTCACAAGCGGCTAAAAAACCGTCTTCTATGCCCTGGCTCATATCGTATTCGTAAACCGGTTCGCCGAAATGGCGGATGTTGTCGGCTGAAACTTCCGCGTCAGCTTTAGATTCTTTGCTGTCTTCCGTAATTTCCAGTTGGCGGGGAGTTGCGGTTAATCCTACCTGTATGGCATTCGGATTGCGGGTAAGCACCTGCGACCATTTTCCCCATGCCGAACGGTGGCACTCGTCTATGACGATATGGCTGAAATAATCAACGGGATAATTCTGGATGAGGAAGCTGGCATCGGCTTCATCGGTGTCAACGTCGAGGGTTTGATAGGTTGCAACATGTATCCGTGCATTGCTGGCATTGTTTTTGCCATCCGGTTTTCTGTAAACTTCCGCCGCGTCTGAGCCGAAAACATTTTGAAATGCGCCTAACCCTTGAGCGCGAAGTTCGTCGCGATCACAGATGAATAGAGCGCGGCGCAACTGGCCTGCGTCGGCGATGCGTTTAAGTATATTTACAGCTATAAATGTTTTACCTGCGCCGGTTGCAAGCGAAAGCAAAGCGCGTTTTTCCCCTCGCGCAATTTTTTCGAACACCGCACGGATAGCTGCGTCCTGATAGTAACGGCGCGTTGCTTCCCCGCCGCTATAACGCATCAGCAAAGGCCTTGCTATGGGTGATTCAAGACTAAAACCCATGCCTTTCTCGTATCGAGTGCGAAGCTCTGTCGGGCTTGGGAATTGGCTGATTGGCCTTTGCGCAGCGGTAAGGCCTGTAAATTTGTCGTATTCAACGAAAAGATGTCCATTTGAAGAGAATACAAATGGTATGTTCAGGCGTTTGCATGACGAGGCATAAAGTTTGGCCTGTTCAAGGCCATGAGCAGGCGGGAGATGTTCTGCTTTTGCTTCAATGAGCGCGACGGCAACCGGCTGGGCGCTGTCGTTAACTTTAATGCGCAACGTGTAATCTATCCGTCCTATAGATTGCTTTCTTGGCTTGCCGTCAATGATTTCTATGGCTCCGGCGGACTCCTCACGCTTAATAAGGTCTTCTGTCCAACCGCAGGCATGCAAGCCAGGATCAATCAATTTCGCTCGAGTATCAGATTCAGTCATCATCATATTTGCTGTTTCCCTTATCGGTTCCTCCAAATAGTGTAAGCGGAGACAAACAACGCTAATGCTGAGATAGCTATCGAAATCCAGCTGCGGAATGAAACTGCGCGTATTTGGCCTCTATTTTGTATGTAGGTGGCAAATTCATGGCCTCTTTTTATGTCACGAAGTAACGAATGAAAGGAAGGACAAGGCTTCATCTTAAGTTGCATGCCTATGGCTGTCGTATGTTGGTACTCAAATGGAAAAAGCTCGTGGTACCGATAGCAGAATACCCCTTCGTGCATATTTCCCAAGGAAGTCCAAGCGCAGTCAATACAAGTACGATCGCTGTTGAAGCTATCAGACTCCTTTGGTTTTCTCATGGTATTATCCCAGTTATCCTATTCACTTCCTCTATTATTTCCGTATTTGCTTTACTTCATGTCGTTTTTGTGGCGTCATTGACTTCATTACTTTGAGAGTATAAACAACATTTTTGCAGATTCCTGAAATCCTCTTTTTGCGTATTTATTTGGTCGATTTTGTGGAAATTATCATTTTTACGAAATCTGAAATATCAAAAGGTTTTCGTAAGACCCCTCTTATTACACCGCTATCGAGCAATGTGTCAATTCTTTTCCTGCAGATGTCAATACTGCCTGATATAATAAAAATTGAAGTATTCGGATATTTTTTGTGAATATCAAGCGCAAAATCCAATCCGTTTCCGCCAGGCCTGTTAATATCTGATATCACAATGTCCATAGCAAATCCTACTTTATCAATAAAATTCATCGCATCATTACTGTCTTTTGCGGCAAATATTGCCGCATTAAAGTTTCTTTCTATGACTTTTTGGTACATCATAGCCAACGTCGGCTCATCGTCTACAACTAAAATCTTTTTTACCTTAAATCCCTTCTCGGTCGTTTTGTATTTCTGTTTGCTGCTCTTAGGTTTTTCTGGTATGGTCATTTCGATTAGGCCTTCATTGAGGAGGGGTCTTAATAAATCGTTTCTGAATTTAGTACGGTCAGTTCTTTTTACTATTTCCATCAGCTCGCTTATCGACGAGGCATTCACGCTTTTGTGTAATATCACGACTTGGTGCCAACTTGGTGCCAACTTGGTGCCAACTTGAGCTTCAAGTTTTGGTTTTTTCTTAAATTTGGGATGGATTGGCAGGATTGTGCGGAAGTAGTCTCGGTCTTTGTTCGTCTCAAAAATAGGGGCGGGCGAACCGTTGAACTTCATTGCGCGCCTTATTTTCGGGAAGCCGGTGCTTCTGCCTTCCGTTAAATCGAGTTCTTTAAGGAAATCGCCTATTCTTCTGTTGCGGTATGTGCTGGTGGCTACAACGGGTTTCTTCAGCATTTTATTGTCTATAGGCGGGACGGGGCCGGGAACCGACATTATTTCTATCTTGTCGTATCGTATGCTGACGACGATGGGGTTCCGGTCTTCGTAGCTTTCGTGATAAACGGCATTTGCCAGGGCTTCTTCAACTGCGCTGTATGGGAAGTTAAAGAAACGCAATGCTCTCGCCTCGTCGGGGATTTTACGCACCTCTTCCTTTATTATTGTGTTCTTAATGAACCTCAGGGCATCTTCAAGCTGGATGTGTATGGGGCCAGCGAATGGCTTTTCCGTGAATTTATCGCCTATATCGTCTAAATATTCCACCACTTCAATTCTTGTGTACGGGAAATATTTCTCCGGATTGTTGGTAAATAGTAGCAGGCCGACGTTGACCGGCTTGAAATATTCCTTCGGGCCGCGGGCTATCTGCATTTGCGCGCAAAGCTCTTCTAATGACATGGAATCCATCAAGTAATGAAGGTCACTGCCGATCCTGCTGAGGAAAGACTTGATAAGGTGAGGGTTGAAATCGCTTATGCTGGCGTTATGGTTAATTCTGTCGTCAAAAGGAACCTTTGACGCCAATCGCAAAAGCTGGGATTCTTCGGTATGGCTGGCCTTAACGGTGGAAGACCCCCTTCTGACGTAGTATAACTGCTCTGATTTCTTTTTGGCGAGAGTCTTGGGCGCTTTGTATGGCCGCGTATCACCGCCTGGTACCCAGAGCACGAGAATGTGCTTTTTCTGGAACACTACCGGCGATGGCACGGGAAAGTAGTATGGCGTAAGTTTGTGACAGAGTTCGATGAGTTTCTTTTGGTAGGCGTCTATCTGGTTGGGGTTTAGCCCGACGGGTGGAAGGGCAGGCCTGCCGTTGTTGCCACTTATCCCGATTATTATGTAACCGCCGCCCCAGTTGTTAATGTCGTTTGCAAAGGCGCAGATGGAATGAAGTATCGCTTCAGGGTTCCATCCTTCCTTGAATTCTATCCTCTCGGATTCGACGGTTTGGCCGGTAATAAGGTCTTCGATGTTTAACGGTAATGCCATGTTATTCGTATTCGCGTTCAGAAAGCCCCGCTTATCCCTTCCCGCCATGCATAATACTATCAATTTATGACTCTATCCGCAAGGTCGGTTTGAACAACGCATGGCCGCCGGAAAATGGTGGGTAAAAGGGATGGCTGGGGAGGGTGCGGCAATCTCGCTTTTCATCAGAAGCAACGTCGAGATTGCTTCGCCCTCGCTCGCAAAGACCTCAAACTGCCAAAGAGACACGAAAATTTGACGTTAAGCATTTATAGGGGTTGTTACTTCAGGTTTTCTTCGGTGTAGATTGAGAGTTCAACCATGCGTTCGAGCATTTGGCCGGCGGGAGAACCGGTAAAGTTGTGCATTATCAGTTCCTTGGCGAAAAGG
>MGVF01000011.1 GCA_001800355.1 Elusimicrobia bacterium RIFOXYA2_FULL_50_26 | reverse complement strand
GACGTGGGCGCGAAACGGTGGCATCACGTGATGGCGGTGCGTAAGGCGGCAATGGAACTTGCGCGCCTGCACAAGGTGCCGCCGCTTAAGGCGGAACAGGCGGCGCTTCTTCATGACGCGGCGCGATTTCTTTCCGATGCCGAGCTTGTGCGCTATACAAGAAAACACAGGCTTAAAGTTCCCCTTTTGAACATGGTAATACGCCATAACGCCGTGTTGCTGCACGGATACGTGGCCGCGGACATAGCGCGCAAAAAATTCGGCGTAACGGCGCGCGACGTGCTTTCCGCAATACAACATCACACTCTTGCGCACGAAGGCATGTCGAAACTTTCAAAGATAATTTATCTTGCCGACAGCGTTTCGGCCGACCGGCGCTACGCCGGCGTAAGCGCTCTCCGCAGCTTAAGCAGGCATAATCTGGACGAGGCGCTTCTAGAGGCCATGGCCTCGAAAATGACGCACGTCCTGCGAAAGAGGGGCTGGCTGCACCCTCAAACGATAAAAGCATGGAATAAACTGGCAGGGTATTATTAATGGGCGCTTTTAATTTGAAACTTAAATTTGAACATTATTTTCTTATCGGGCTTGCGGCGCTGATAATTGCGGCGATTTATTTTTCGTGGACAAGCCCGCTGACGAGGGCTATCCGCAACGGCGAGCGTATCAACGGGCTTATCATAGGAACGGACTGGGTAGACCATGCGCGCCATTCCGATACGCTGATTTTCGTAAGCTACGACCCGCGGCTGCGGTTTCTTGATGTGATTTCAATACCGCGGGATACGCATTTCTCGCCGCCGGGATACAATTTCAGAAGGATAAACGAGGTTTACGCCTACCACTATCGCACCCGTAAAAATGACCGGCTGGCCTGCCGCGAAACCTGCGCCGCCGTGGAGCTGTTGTTCCAGGAAAAGGTGGCCATACCCTACTTCGTGCGGGTTGATTACGCGGCGTTTAAAAAATTCATTGACCTCATCGGTGGCGTGGACATGGAGATAGACGAGCCGATGAATTACGACGACAATTTTGGAAACTTGCACATACATTTCGAGCCGGGGCGTTACCGCCTCACCGGCCAGAGGGCGCTTGAATACGTGCGTTACCGCGGGCCAGCGGGCGACATAGGCCGTGTTTTCCGTCAGCAAAGATTTTTAAAGGCGATGCTGCAACGCTGGAAAAATCCATGGCTATTATTTAGAATACCCCGTATACTTAAGGTAATTGCCGGCGAGATAGACACAAATCTGACCTTCTGGGACATGTTCTCCGGGATGCTGGAACTAAAAGATCTCCAGACGAAAAACATCCGGTTTGCGCAACTGCCCGGCGTTCCAAAAAGCCGCTACTGGGAGGTTGACCGCGAGAACTCGGCCGGTCTGCTCGACAAGATAATACCCTCGTCCGGAACGGTTGTCTCGGCGGGTCCCAGGGTGCGCATCGAGGTATGGAACGCCTCGGGTAAAAACGGGTTGGCCGAAGAGGTCTCCTGGCTTTTACGGCGCAACAATTACGACGTTATAGAATGGGGAACGTTCTCGGTGCGCCAGAAAAAAACGTTGATAAAAGACCTGACCGGCGACCTGCGCTCGGCGCAAAAAATTTCGGATATTATCTCGTGCGGGGAAGTCGTAACGCGCTATGACGCAAAACGGCTGATAGACTTATCCATAATACTCGGCGAGGACTGCCGCATCGGAAACGCCGAAGGCGCTCAGAAGAAAAAGAGATAAATAAATTTGGAGGCTGCATGGAAATGATAGATATACTTAAGGCTGCGGTCGAGCAGGGCGCATCCGATGTTCATCTTGTCATCGGCAGGCCGCCCATGGTGCGCGTACGCGGCGAGATCCGCGCCCTGGATGGATTAACGCCGATTACCGCGGCCGATTCCCAGCAACTTATTTATTCAATACTGAGCGATGAGCAGAAAGCAAGGTTTGAGAGTGAGATGGAACTGGATTGCTCGTTTGCGCTGCGCGACGTGTCGAGATTTCGCGTAAACGTGCTGCTTCAAAAAAACGGCCCCGAGGCCGTGTTGCGCATTATATCATCCCAGATTCCGACCGCCGATGAGTTGCAGCTGCCGGCTGCGGTTTTGCAGTTTACCGATCTGCCGCGGGGGCTGGTGCTTGTAACAGGCCCGACAGGCTCGGGAAAATCCACGACGCTTGCCTGTCTTATTAACATTATAAATCAGAAACGCCACGACCACATACTTACCATCGAAGACCCGATAGAATTCGTTTACGAGGGAAAAACGTGCATCGTGCGCCAGCGCGAGGTGGGACAGCAGACCAAAAGTTTTTCGACCGCGCTTAAATATGCGCTCCGCCAGGACCCTGACATCGTTTTAATCGGCGAGATGCGCGACCTTGAAACCATATCCGCCGCGCTGACCATCGCCGAGACGGGGCATCTTGCCTTCGGAACGTTGCACACAACCGATGCAGCCCAGACCATTGACCGTATAATTGACGTTTTCCCCGCGCATCAGCAGCAACAGGTGCGCGTTCAGCTTTCAACAACGCTTAAAGGCGTGGTCTCGCAAACGCTTCTTCCAAAATCCGACGGCATAGGCCGCGTGGCCGCGCGCGAAATAATGGTGGTAACGCCCGCGATCTCGAATCTTATCCGCGAAGGCAAAACGCACCAGGTGTATTCGGCCATTGAAACCGGCGCTAAATTCGGAATGATAAGCCTTGACCGCGCCCTGCTTAACCTTGTACAGATAGGGCAGATAAGCATAGAAGACGCGGTAGCCAAGGCGCACAACCCGGACTACGTACGCTCCGGCGGAAGAATGTGATTACAGTAACCAGTGAATGTTAGGCAGCGTGTCATTGCGAGGAGCCTTGGCAACGAAGCAATCTCGTCGTTTTGATACGAAACAGATTGCTTCGCTTCGCTCGCAATGACGGCAACTTTGACACAAAAAAATTTATGGAAAAAATTGAGATTCTTAAATCTGTGTTTGTCTTCCAGGGGCTGGACGAGAGCCTGCTGGGGCAGCTTGCCGCGCAGTTTAAGGAGACTTGTTTTGCGGCTGGAAAGATAATTTTTGCGGAAGGCGCAGCGGCCGACGCGTTCTATATCGTGGAGGCCGGCGAGGTGGGCATATCAAAGCGCATTGACGCCCAGAGAGAAAAACTGCTCGCGGCCATGGGGCCGGGCAGCGTTTTCGGCGAGATGGCGTTTTTCGCGGCCTCTCCGCGCACAGCAACGGCCACAGCTCGCACCGGCACCGTACTTTTAACGATCGGGCGCGAGGATTTCATGGGATTTATCGTGCGCGCGCCGGATGCCGGCATCCGCATATTATCGGGACTTTTACAGGTATCAATGGACAGGCTGGAACAGACAAGCAGGGAGCTTGTTACGGTTTACCGGACCGGCACGATTATCGCCTCGGGGCAAACGCTTGCCGGGATCATACGCGCCGTGCAGGACGAACTGCTTTTTGCAATACCCCGGGCCGATAGCGGCGCAACATTTATTTACAACGAGTTTAACGACGAGTACGAACCTCTGGCGGCGCCTGAAGGCACGGCTGAGATCCCCCCGTCAGCGCCAATTATCGCCTCGGCGGCATCGGAGCCTTCCGGGATAGTTGCAAACGATACGTCGGCATTGCCATTCGCGCCGGAAAAATTTCTTTCGGGCGCCCGCTCAGTCCTTATTTCGCCAGTGCTTAAGTCATCCAGGCTGCTCGGGTTTATTGCCGTCTGGAACTCCAAGATAACCGGCGCATTTAACAACAGCCACCGCCTGCTTTTATCAGCGGTGGCCGGCCAGATCGCCGAAGCCGTCGAAAACATTAAACACCAGGAAGAAGAACGCAACCGTATGCGGCTAAAAACAGGAAAATAAAGGATATTTTTATGGCTAAAGTTTCTTTTTTAAAATGGGCAAAAGCGGCGGCGCAGATAGCCGCGGACAAGAAGGGAAGAGATATAGTTATTCTTAACGTGATGAAGCATACGCCCATAGCCGATTATTTCGTCATAGTTACGGCGGAATCGCAGCCGCAGATGCGGGCTATAGTTGACGATATTGAAGTACAATTCAAGAAGGAAGAAGCTCCCGCGCCCGCGCATCGTGAAGGCAGGGCGTCCTCTTCATGGGCGGTTCTTGATTACGGTGGGCTTATCATTCACATCATGTCGCCTGAAGCGCGCGCCTTCTACACCCTGGAACGCGCCTGGCCCGACGCCCGCAAAATACCCCTGTAACATATTAGGGACGTTGTAAACTAAGCGTCTATTGCCGAAGTCCGTTTTAGCCCTTTTTCGTCATTGCCCGACTCGGAGACTGTGTCGCAGTTGTCTTTTGCTCCGTCCGTCATACCGGAATGCCTTAATCCGGTATCCAGTCTCGACGGAAGATCTGGACTCCGGCTTTCGCCGGAGTGACGAAAACAGAGACTTTTGACTGTAAAACGTAATTATGACACTGTCTCTTGATCGGGCAATCCAATCTCGTCGGTAAAATTTTCTGGATACTCCGGAGTATGACAGGAAAAATGAGTTCGGCAACAGACTCCACCTTAATTCCCCCATATTTATTCTACCCCGACTCCGCTTGGCACGGCAGGCGCTGTGGTATCAACTTCAACACCTTTTAGATAACCGCCATCTACAATGTCCTGCCAATTATCCGTAAGCATGATCTTATCGAACATCCTGTCGTGCACCGGATGGTCGTTATATGCTTGTGATGTTGTACCAACCAGCTCTATATACTTGAAACTATACGGCGGAATTTGTCCCGCTTCAACTGTGTTTATATCGAGAATTTCATGGGTCATAACGCCATCGGCCCAAAACTTTACATAGCCATTTCCGCCGACCGAAGACAACTTTACCGCCATAACAAACATATGCCATTCGTTATATGCAAACTGAGGCTGGTTTGTACATGTGTACCCGTTTGCATTTGGCCCCATTGGCTCCATATCAAGGTTAATGTGATATGTCGGATTGCCGATATATATCGAATAATAATGGTCATCATTGGGCGCAAAACTATCCCACCTGTACTCGTTTCCGTAGCACACGGAATTTTCATGCGCCTCGTCCGTCCAATGGCCGAAGGTATTAGACCAACGAGTTCCGGACATATCAAGGCCTATTGATTTTGAGGCGGACTGGCTTGTCTCGCGCCAGATATCGGAACCGTCCAGGCTTTTTGCGTTATGATAATAGGCTAAATATATTACACTATCTTCGTCCATACTGTACGCGGCCCAATTGTCTCTATGCTTTAATTGATGCGTAGCGGTATTTTCGGCCAGTGGAATGCGCAAGTTAACATAGTTATTTCCATCGGGAGTAGTCTCCGTGTTTTCAACCGTTCCGCGGACAGTATCCCCCTCAATCCAGGATACGGGGTAAAAACTCTCATCATCTACGTCCACGCCCCACGGCAAATAATCTCCCGGCGTTCCGCTTTCTGCATCATAAAAGAAATAAATTCTCGCAGTCGCCATATCCCCCAAATTAATCATGGCTATTGCAGAAAATATAATAATACTAATAATCCTCTTTGTTATGTTTTTTTGACTTTTCAATCGGACCTCCCGATTTCAAATTAGAGAAACATGACTCACAGTTCCACATGAGAATGATGGCAAGCTTCTCTACTTCAAAGATGCCTGCATTATTTCACCTTTTCGTTATCTTGTTATCTTAACTCCGTCCCCTATGGGGTACTTGTAGATTTTGGCGGCTTTTTCGGAGCAGATCCATAGGGTGGTGGAGTTGCCGGTGATGCCGCTCAGGTTGTAGCTTTTTTGCTCGAAGTCGGGGGGGATGTGGGAAGCTACTACCGTCAGATCGTTGTCCATGGCGTGTTTGTATATCTTGTTTGTTTTTGAGTCTATGCTCCACAGGGCGGAGCCGTCGAAATAGAGGCCCGAGGGGCTTGGGCCGGGGCTATTATAGGCGGCCTCGATTGTCAGGTTTTCGTCAAGCTTGTGGCGGTAGATCTCGGCTCTTGCGGCGTCGCACGACCATAACACTTTTCCGTCGCCGGCAAGGCCGCTCGGCGCGGAATTGGGGGCGGGGTATGTTCCCACGATGGACATCTTCTGGTCCATATTATGTTTGAATATTTTTTTCTCCCAGGGGTCTGCCGACCACAGGTAACCGTCCACGCATGTAAGCGCCGTGAAATGTTTGCCGGGAAAATAGAATATACGGTCAAGCGTAAGCTGGCCGCGGCTGCCGTGCCTGTAAAGGCTCTGGCCGGTCCAGTCGCACGTCCAGAGGTAGTTTCCGTCGAAAGCTATGCTGGTCGGCTGGGCGTAAGGCGTTGTATACGAACTCTTGTCCGGGAATGCCGCAAGCTGTTTCCATGAACCCGTGGCAAGCCCGTAGCCGATAACACCGGCAACAAGCAGCGCGGCGGCCGCAAGCGCCGGGACTGTTTTAGATTTGCGCACCTTGATTATATCCCAGAACTCGGGGCGCGCCACGCTGTGCGCGGCAGAGGATAAAACCATGCCGGCAACATCCTGCGGCGCGTACGGCGGCAAAATAAGCTCGAAGCCGCCCGCCTTCATCTTGCGGACCGTTTTCAGCGGCATGTCTCCGAAAAAAATAACCGGCAAAAACGGCCAGCGCGCCCGGATTTTTTCGCCCAGGGCGCGATGCGCGCCGGAAATCACGACCACCTGCGGCTTTGCGGATTGTATATCTTTTAACAGGGAAGCGGGTTGCAGGCGAAGTGTTTCGGCGGACAATTTCGGCACAGACGGCTCAAGATGCGCATATTCCTCGTCGGACACGCAACATGCAAGTTTAAATTTCGCCACGCCCGGCGAAAGCTCCGTCAGTACGGAATATGTTTCAAGCTCATTTTCCATGCTGCCCACAAGCTGGGTGAAAACCCTGTATACCGCGGCGGTTGTGCGGTAACGCGCCATAAATCCTATAAGCCCTGTCAGCGGCCCGGTGTACATCCTCAGGTGCTCAAGCAGCGACAGGTCGGCTTCACGGAAACGGCCGACGAGCGCTTTCTTTTCATCCTCGCCTCTCGCCTTTACTTCTACGATCTCCTTTTGAAGCGCTCCTTTTTCCGACTCGACGGCCGCCTTTTCTTTTTGGAGTTTCGCAATACCGTCGTCGGCGCGGCTCAACTGGGCTGCATAATCCTGGCGCGCGTTTTTAAGTTCTTCCAGGTGGCGGGCGACGTCGCCTTCCAGTGAAACTATCTTTTCATGAAGCAAATCTATTTCCGCAAGATACGCTTTTATTTTTTCTTCATACAGCGTTCTTTCCCCGCCGAAAGACTCGTGCAGTTTCTTTTTGTCGCCTTCATGCTCATCCTTTAGAATGGCTATCTTTTCGTTCAGCTCCGCGATCTGTTCAAGCAGCCTGTGATTCTCTATCTCGACGTGCTTGACTTTTTCCTCGCTGAGCAGCCGGTTTTTTTCTATCAGCAGGTCGGCTTCTTTTGCCTTCAGGCGCTGTTCCCATTCCCGCGCCTCGGAATCCAGCCTGCGCTCCATGTCGTTAAGCTGGTTGTTGTACTGGTCTATCTGCACCTGCTGCTGGGTAAGCCGGGCTTCCAGCGCTTTTTTCTCTTCCTCGCGCGCTATGGCTTTTTTGTTCCAGAGTATTTTTTCCTCATCCAACCGCCTCTGCCAGTAATCGCCCGAGGCAGGTGCGCGGAAGCGGCGGATGGCGTCATCCTGCCCGGCCAGCTCCGCCTTGAGACGATCCAATTCCTTGTCTACGTCGTGAAATTCGTCCATTGATGCCTCCGTTTACGGTGAACAGCAAATTATGGAATTATTATTAACTGGCCTTTTTTCAGTGAGCCTTTTTCTATTTCATCCTCGTTTGCCTCGTATATCTTCGTCCAGTCGGCGGAGTTGCCGTAATATTTTTCCGCAAGAAACGGCAGCGTTTCGCCGGCTGAAACCTTGTGCGTTTTTAGGCCAGGCCGGGGCGCGGACGGCTGCGTTACGGCTGGCTTTTCAGGCGCCGGCACGGCTACGGGTGCAGGCTCCGGCGCTGAAACCGGCGCCGGCTCACCGACTTCGACGACAGGCTCGGCCGGCGGCGGGGGTGGTTCCACGGGCAACGTTACTGCGGCAGTTGAAGCATCCACTGTAACCGGCTCGGCCTCTATGACGGCTTCAAGAGCAACCGTAGTTTTCGGCAATAAATCCATGGCCGGCAAACCAAGCACGTACGGAAACAACGGCGCACAGAGCGGCAACTCACGGGGCGCAACTTCCAAATCCATTACAACGGGCGCGGTGGCGATGGAAGGCGAAGAAACAACCGGTGTCTCGAATGCCGCCGGCGCCTCTATCGCACCCGCGAAAGCCGGGACGCTCGCCACAGGTAAATCTTTTTTCTGTTTGGCCGACGGCTTATTCGCCCGCAGCACAAGCGTTACGTAATGGCTGCCGCCTGTTTTTTCTATGCCGGAAACAGGGTAATCGAACGCATAATCTATGCCGACAGCTCCAAGGCTGAGGCCGAAGCCGGCGCAAACGCGGTTAAACGAATCGTTCTGCCAGCCACCCCCGATACGTACCGCAAATAATTTTTTCATAAGCCATTGTTCCATGCCCGCCATGTATGAGCGGTTGCGGCCGGTTTGAACGCTGTCTAAACCTATAAACAAATTCTCTTCGCAATAGCTTACGGCAAGCCTGTCGGCGGGTTGAAGTTCGTAACCGCCCGCCAGGCCTGCGGATTGCCCGAGCAGATTTTTTCGCCCGATAGACACGGTAACCGCCTTGTGGGGCATGAAAAGTATGCCGGCATCAAATTCGACGGCGGTTTTCCGGGAGGCCCCGGCAAACACGGGGTCGGCCCGTGTATAATCGTCCGCGCCATATTGCAGGAGTAAATATTTTCCGGACACGCCTATTGCTGCCAGCGGGTGAAACCGCCAGCCGGCGCCGGCGGTAAACGTCTCCTCGCTGTAGTAGCGCTCAAGGCCTAATTTCTTGTAGCCGAGTCCCACTGCGCCGCCGGCTGTAACCGGGAAACCCAGCGTCAGAATGGAATCATTTATATTGGAATCGTCGCTTAGCCCGTAGAAAAGACGGCCGTAAGTTATGGCCGCCTGGGCGGCGGCGACAGAGAAAAGTCCCGCCGGCTGAACAAATACCAGGGCGCTGTCGCCCGAGGACGCGCCGAGAGCGCCTGCCATGGAACGCGCGCGCGCGCCCGGCGTGGATTCCTCAAAAGCGGCGTAAGCCGGCGAGAGGCATATACCGGCCAGCAAACTGCCAATGATAAGGTTAACCTGTTTCATTTTATTTTACCGGGCTATTACCACTGTCCCGTTATATACGCTCGCGCCGCAACGCACCTGGTAGATGTAGAGGCCGGGAGGCAGCGCGCTGCCGTTATCGTCGGAGCCTTGCCAGGCCAGCCAGGAATCCGTTTTAGAGGCCATAGAAGCGACGCGCTCGCCGCCGATTCCGAAGATCATGCCTTCGGCCCGGCTTGCCGTCGTGTTTTCAAACGTGTAGTTAAACTCGTCGTTTATACCGTCGCCGTTCGGCGTAATAATTTTAGGCCACGCCGAAAGAACATTGAATCCCGCGGCGCGAAGCGCCGTACGCACCTGGTAATCGCCGAGCCGCGCGGTTTTTACCGTTATCTCCGCGCCCGCCGGATCGCCGCCAAGGTTTATCCATTCCACACCGTTATTCCAGAAAACCGCGCAATCAAGGTTTTCCGATCCCGGCGCCGCGCTGACGGCGGCGGGAGAGACCGCAAACGAAATAGTAACGGGAACCGGGAATATAACGTCAAGCGCGCGGCCTTCGGCGTCCGTGGCCGAAAGGCGATAGGCTGCGCGGACGCCGGCATCCTGCTGTCCCAAAATACGCTCAAGCGAGATCGTAATGCTTGAGTAAACTATTTCCAGGGGAACCGCCACGCTTGCGCTCATGTCCGCGCTATACGATACGGCGCTGTCTTCGGCGCCGGTTTTTGCCACGGGCGAAGCCGCGCTTTCAGTGCCGTTGGCATTGCGCGCCCGTACAATATAATGTATAGTCCGGCCGTAAACGTCGCAATCCGTCCAGGAGAGGACGCCGGCCGCCACCGCGGTTGACGCGGAAACCGTAAAAACGTCTTCAAGCAGGTAGGCGCGGTAAATGGCATAGCCTGCCGCATTCGTAAGCGCGCTGCCGTCCTCGTTTGACGTAACCGCTTGCCATGAAAGCGTTGCCCGGGTTTTGTCCGCGCTCGCCTCCGCGATTAAACCGGCGGGAGCCATGGGCCGCACATCCGGCGAAATAAAAAAGTAGTTCGTCGCGGCGCAACGCGCCAGGGAGTCGCTGCCGGTGGCGTAAACGCGCCAGTACCAGGTAACGCCGGCCGCGAGGTTTGCCGTTATCGAATACGCTGAAACGCCAAGGCCCGACGAGGATACTTTAACGCTGAAATCCGGAGAAGACGAATACTGCACGGTATAACTTACGCTTTCGGACGGGTCGGGATCCGTGGTATCCGCCCAGTCCAGCGATGGCGTATTCGTTTTCAGGCGCGCGCCGGCGACGGGCGACAGGAGAGCAAACGCATCCGGCGGCTGTGGAATGTAGTTTATGGTGTAAAGCCATGTCTGCCCGGACAAGGCGCTGTTGCCCCAGCAGTCGGTTGCCCGCGCGTACCAGCGCCAACTGCTGTTGTCCTCGTGCGCGGGCAGGAGGTATTCAGTTGCAACCAGACCCGCCGAAGAACCGTAGGCGTTAAAGTCGGCGTATGACGAGTAATAGACGGTGTAAGTGAGCGCATCGCTTTCGGGGTCAAGCGCCGCCTGCCATGACAAGCGCGGCGTCTGCGTCGAAACCATGCCGGATGAAGCTGTCAAATCGAAACTTGCAGGCGCCCCGTTTACGGCGATAAAGCGCCTGCTTTCAGTTGAATAGGTTTCGCCGCTTAGCGCCGATACCGCTTTGACTCTCCAGTAATACGTGGTATTGTTCGACAATGCGGCGGCAAAAGTGTACGACGATACGGCTATTGGGCCGGTAGCCGTCTCCGGCGTAAAAACAGGGCTGGTAGAATAGTACAGCGTATAATATGAAACCGAATCGGCGGGGTCGGGGTCCTGCGTATCCTGCCAGTCCACGGACGGTAGAAGGAAACTCGCTTCCGCTCCGTCGGCGGGCGATACAAGCGCGAATGCGGCGGGGTTTTCAGCAACGGCATTGACGGTAAATTGCCATGTTTCGTTTGAGAAGGTGTTGTGGCCTTGCGAATCCAAAGCCGTTACCTTCCAGTAATACGTAAGATTTTCAGTCAGATCCGCGCCAATGCTCCATGATGAGGCGGCGATGCCCGCCGTGGCGACGGTAACGCTGAAATCGGCGGCGGTGGAATAATATAGCGTGTAGCTGAAAGTGTCGCCGTCCGCATCGGATGAATCAGCCCAGTCAAATGGCGGCCTTGCCGTCAACACTATGCCGGATGATGAAATAAGCGAGAAAGAGGACGGAGCGAGATTGATATTATTTACGTAAAATGAGCGTATGGAACTTTGGGACGACATCATCCCGGAATCTATGGCATGAACCTGCCACCAGTAGCTTGTATCCTCCTGGAGCGCGGGCATATGGAAGGTTGGCGCCGCGATATCAGTTACGGCGCTGTATTCGGCGGCAAGCAAAGCATCGGACGACGAGTATACCAGCGTATAAGCCAAAGTATCGCCCGGGTCGGGGTCAACCGCGGGCTGCCAGGTTAAGACTGGCGTGGACGTTATCACGGTGGCGGCATCGGCCGGATCACTTAATGAAAACCCCCCGGGCGGCTCGTTCATGGAATTAACGCTGAATACCGACGTGGTAAGGCTGCAAGTCCACTTGCCGCCGGAGTCAACCGCATACACTTTCCAGTAGTACGTGGCATTTTCAATAAGCGGATCCACCGGCGCATAATCCTGCGTCAGTATATCGCCGACAACGGTGGCGACATAAGTGAACGCCGCGTTCGTGGAATAATATAACGTGTAGGTAAGGCTGTCACCGGGATCGGTATCGGTTGCGGCGGCCCAGGTGAAACCCGGAGTTAAAGTCGAGACGCGTTCTCCGGAGGCTGGGCCGCTAAGCGAAAAAGACGACGGGTAATCGTTTATCGCGTTGACGATAAAACGCCGGTCCGCCTGCGAGAGATACGACAACGACCACAAGCCCTCGATGTCCATGCCCATGACGCGCCAGTACCACGTGGTGTTTTCCGCAAGCGAATGCGTAACCCAGGAATTAGCCGTGATGGCGTCTTTTACATTCTTGATCGCGAAAGCGACGTCGGTCGAAAGCTCGACGGTGTAGGACGAAATGACGTCGCCGTAATTTGCGTCCGTTCCGCCGCATGAAGGAACGTTCCACGTAAGCCCGGGCGTGGCCGTGGTTACCACCTGGCCGTACATCAGGTTATGCCCGCTTACGTTCCCGGGGACGGTGTTAAACGGCGCGGCAAACGGTTCCGGCGAGGAACTGTCCTGCCCGGACCAGTTTACGCCGTCCGTGGATGATTTTATAGCGAAGAAATAATTTTTGCCGTTGGCAAGGCCCGTAACGGTAACATTCTGCGGTTGCGAAATGACAAGCCCCGAGGTTGACCATACCAGCCTGTAGGATGAATCGGACGAAAAAGCATTCCAGTCGGCCGGCGTTATTACAGGCGTATACGTGGAAAATCTTAACTCGTAGTATGAAGGCGCGACGCCGCATGAGGTGTCCGCCGGCACGGTCCACGAAAGCTCAACGTGCCGGTAGCCCGACCCGGAAACCGACAAGTCGGTAATGGCAAGCGGAGCCGCCATCGCCGACGCCGCCCCAAGGCACATTATGAGAATAAAAAATAGCTGCTTCTTCGGCAGTTTGAGGTCATTGCGAGCGCAGCGAAGCAATCTCGATGTTGCTTCCGATGAAAAGCGAGATTGCCGCGCCCTTTGGGCTCGCAATGACAACGACAACTTCAAAACGCTAAAGAGACACAAAAACAGAGGGTTCATAATATAATCATTGCGCGTTTCAGCCAGCGGGCGAGCGGGCGGCGGGACGGCTTGTTTTCCATGGACTGTTCAGTTTCCAATGACTTATTGAATATCTCTTTTAATCCCAGGCGTTGTATGTCCATCTTCGTCTTTACGTAATCTTTCAGCATGTCGTCATGCTGGCGGAAAAGCCGCGTAAGCTCGTCGTCTTTTTCCGTTATTATTTTTTTCAATGCCTGCTGTTCGGCGATAAGCTGTTCGTTTTTCTTGCGCACCGTTTCTATTTCAGCCTCTACGAAACGCGCGTGTTCCTCAAGCAGTTCTTCCTCGGCCTTCTTTTTGCCGTATTGTTCCTTGATGGCAGACCTGTCGTGCTCCGCGGTATTAATCTTTTTCTCGTACTCTCCCGCTACGGCGGCGGCTTTTTCCTTCCACGAGCGGGCTTCTTCGCGGCTGCGCGCCACGAGAGCCTGGGCCGACTCCAACTGGGCGCGCAACGCCTCAATTTCAGCCTGCGCACGGTTTGGCGGCTGCGCAACCGCCGCGCCGGTATGCCGCGCGGCGTAAGCTGCCGCATCAGGCGGCGCCTGCAAACGATGCTCAATGTTCTTTATGCGCTCTTCCCACCGGCCAAGAATTGTATTTAATTGATCGTTCATCAGTATTTTCCTCCATGGGATTTCCTGTTTTTAAAATCAATCTCGACAACCGGTGAGTGCAGGTTTTTCCAGAACCTGCCCAACATTCCGTTATTTTCGCCGGATGGTGTTTCCGGGAATTGTATCACGGAGGAATCATCGCAATTAATATCTTCCATGCGCCCTACCGCGCTGCGCAACTGTTCCGTCTCGCGCTGCTGCCTTGCGACGATTTCCTTTTCCAACTCGGCGCAACGCGCTGATAGTATTTCGTTGTCTTTTGCCAGCAGTTCCGCGTGCTGGCGCATGTCCTCTACCTGCTTGCGGCTATGCGCGCCAAGCTCCTGCGCCTGCCCGGCCATCGTCGCAAGCGCGCGCTCCTTGTCTTGAAGCGCGGCCTTTATTTGGCTTTGTTCATTTGCATACTGCTCTCCAAACGATATAAGATCGGTGCGCATTGAACTCCTGAGACTTTGCAGTTCACCCGATAATGCAGCGGTGAACGCATCGCGCTCCGCGGAAAGCCGCTCCATTTCCTGGCGATGCCTATTTTCAAGTTCACCGGCAACACGCTCGGCTTCCTGTTTGCGCTTCTGCTCCATCTCAACGGCAAGCCGCTCCGTTTGCTGCGTGTATTTCTTTTCCAATTCGCCGGCTTCATGTTTACGTCTCTGCTCCGTCTCGACGGCAAGCCGCTCCATTTCCTGCTTGTGTTTCTTTTCCATGTCGCCCGCAACTCGCTCGGCTTCCTGCCTGCGCTTCTGTTCCGTCTCGACGGCAAGCCGCTCCATTTCCTGACGATGCCTTTGTTCCATCTCATTTTCAAGACGTTTCTTCTCATGCGCGAATTCCGAAAGTATTTTCTCTTCGTAACGTTTCGCATTTGCGCCTATTTCTTCTTTTTGCGCCAGGACCTCGGCGTGCGCCTTTTTTAATTCAGACTGCCGCTCCACGGAGGCGGAAAGCTCCGCGTCCAGCGATTGTATTCTGGAAAGCCACTGCGTTTCCTTTTGTTGCAACCGCAGGTCGGCCTCCTGCTGCTGATTGCGCAACGTTTTCTCAAGCTCCTGCAATCTTGCGTTCATCTGCGCGGCGACATCCTTATAGCCGGCCTCCTTGCGCTGGTACTCGATGGAAATATCCTTTTCACGCAACAAATTCTCGCTCTTTACGCGTTCCACCTCGCGCCCCGCGGCCGAACGCTCTTCGGCGAGCCGGCGGATTTCATCAAGCGCCGCCTGATTTCTAGATTCCAGAATGCGCCGTTCATCCTCATACTTCTGCGCCATTGCCTTGATCTCGTTGTCTTTTGCGGAAACAACCTGGCGCAACTCATCGCCGGCAAGCGACATGCGAGATTTCATATCCTGCCGCTCGCGCTCGAACTGTTCTTTGAGCGCGATTATATCGCGGTCTTTACCGATTAGAGCTTCCTTTTCGCGGTCCCTTTCCCTTCCAATCAGGCTGACGCCGTCTTCCAGCGATTTAATTTTACGTTCGTATTCGGCCAGGCCGTTACGCGACTCGTTTTCCTTCTCATGCAATGCCGCGATCTCGTGATCCCTGGCCTGCAACCTCTCCTGGGACTGGAGTTCTTTTGCGGCGTAAATATTTTCCCTGTCCGCCAGGCGGGCGCGTTCGGACGCAAGTTCCTGTCCAAGCCGCGAGGCCGCATCCCTGACTTCGGCGATGGCGCGATCCCGTTCTTCGATCTGGCGGCGCAGCGCGGCCTGCGCCGCGATAATGCTCTCTTTTTCCTGCGACAACGCCGCGGCGCGCGCTTCGCCGTTCTTGATCTCCGATTCCTTGCGGATAAGCTGTTCGCGCTCCCTGGCAAGTTCCTGCGCAAGCCCGGCCTGTTTAAGTTCAAACTCATTTAACCTTGTGCGCAATTCGTCGGCCGTTTTTGCGACAGCCTGCTGGCGCTCGACGTGCATGCTTATTTCACGATCCTTCGATTCAAGGCGCTCATTTAACTGCGCCTGTATACGCTGCGCATCCTTGTCTTTCTGTTCAAACGCAAGCTTTAATGAATTTTCGTTCCGGCTGAATTGTTCTTTTTCCTGCGCCCACGCCAGTTGCTGCGCCTCATGCCCGGCGGAAATCTCCTTTAATCTTTCCTGCTGGCGTCCCAGCGTATCCTCAAGCTTTAGTTCCTTCTCGCGGCCGGCTGCTATCTCGCGGTCTTTTTCCGCGATCCGCCCGGCCTGCTGAGCCTGGACGTTTTTAAGCTCATTTTCCTTTTGCTGAAGGTTTGCGGCCATGGCGACTTCCCGCTGCGCCGCGCGCTCGCGTTCGATCACAAGCTCCTGTGCGCGCGCCGATAACTTTTCTTCAAGTTCGCGTACGCGCTGCTCAAGACGCACCGCATTAACGCTATGCTCGCGCTCTTTTTCCATGGACACCGATATCTCCTTGTCTTTGGCCGCAAGCTTCTCCTCGAACAACCGTCTTATGTCTCCAACCTCGTTTTCTTTCTGGCTGATGCGGCGCGCGTGTTCCTCTTCGCGGCTGCGCACCGTGTCTTCCAGACGGCCGATGGCGAAGCGATACTCGGCCTCCTTGCGCTCGACGAGTCCCGTCAACTCGCGCTCGCGCGACTTCATGCGTTCCTCATACTGGTCTTTCTGCGCGCGCAACTCGGTTTCCTTTTTATCAATCTGCGCAATCAGGTCCGCTTCGCGCGTCTGCGCCGCGCGGCTTACAAGCTCTATCTCGTCGTCCTTCGCTTTTTCCCGGCTCTGCGCCTGGCGCTCGTCCTTCTGGGACTGCTCTTTGAACAAAGACATCTCTTTAAGCAGTTTTTCCTGTTCCGTTTTGGCGCGCGTCTGATAAAGCGCAAACTGGGTCTTCAGCACGAAGAAATCTTTTTCCCTGGCTTCCAGCTGGGAACCCATGGCGCTTTTCTCCCCGCGCATCTTCTCAAGCAGGTGGCGCAACTGCTCCATCTTGTCCTTTTCATGGCGCAGTTGGGTGACTATCATGGCCTGCTGGGCCTTCAGGCCCAGATACTCCTTGTCGCGGGCTTCCAGTTTCGTTATAAGGTTTGAGCGTTCTTCGTCGCGCATCTCTTTGAGGTTTGCGAGTTCGCGTTTTAAGGATTCGCGTTCGCTCTCGCTGTAGCTTACGGCCTTTTCCGCGCCTTCGCGCTCCTGCATAAGCGCGGATTCAAATTCCCGTCTGAGCCTGGCTACTTCCGTATCCTTGGCTTGCGCGGCCTGCGCCCACCCGAGTTTTTCCTCGTGCCAGCGCCGTTCAAGTTCTTTAAGCTTTATCTCGAAATGGCTCTCAAGCTCTTTTTCCTGGCCTTCCCTCTGGGAAAGCTGGGTGCGAAGCGTTTCCACCCATGTCTGGCGCTCGGCGCCAAGCCGCTGCTCCATCTCTTTAAGACGGGCGTCCGCCTTAAGAAGTTGTTCCTGCAGTTCCTGCTCGCGTTTTTCACGGCGGAGACGGTCCTGAATATCTTTAAGCGATTCCTCCACCTTGGAAGCCATCGCCTCCTCTTCCTTGGCGCGCACCGTCTGGAGAAGCAGTTTCTCGCGCTCTTCCTGGAGCTGTTTCTGGAGTTCAATGACCTGCGCTTCCATCTGCCGGCGCATATCTTCAATTTCCGCCGACGCGGAAGCAGTATCCGCCGAAGGTTGCCGGACGGGCGCATTTTGCGGCGGGGCCGCGGGCGCCCAAGGCGGTGGCGCAACCGGCCTGGCGGGAGAGGCCTGGCGCGGCGGCAAGGCCGGGGGCTTCAGGCCGCCCTGCGAAGGTAGCGACGGTAGTTTTTGTGAAGGCAACGGCGGCGGCGTCCGTTGCGGAAATCTGGGCTTCATTTCATCTGCCATTTGATTCTCCTTTTAGATTATTTTTTTCAATTATTTTAGGGATTCGATCCATTCTTTTAATTGCTCGTTATGCGGCTCGATTTCGAACGCGCGTTCCGCAAGGCGCCTGGCATTTTCCGCGTCTCCACGGTGAAGATGGCAGAGCGCCATGTATTGCAAAGCGCCCGCGAACCGCGGCTGGCGCTGCACCACAAGGGCAAGCTTTTCCAGCGCCGCAGCATAATCAGTTTTCTGGTAAAGCGCTATAGCCTCGTCGAAAATAGCGGCCGTTTTATCGTCCCGGCCGGATTCCGGCGCCGCCATGTTTCTTTTGACCTGCCGTTTCAGCTCATCGGTTTTTTGCCGTAATTGTATTATAAAATCCTGGGTGCATTCCCGCTCCAGGATGAGTTCGTTTTCTTTTTCAATCATAGTGGCGTTAAGGTTTTCTATCTGTTTCTGCTTGATCTCAAAACGCTGCGCCAACCGCCTGCTTTCCGCCTCAAGCTGCTCTTCCATGTCCGCCAATTCCTTAGTCAGCCCCGCGGACATCACTTCCAGCGCGGCCTGTTTTGCAACATGCTTTTCACGCCATTGCTTCTCTTTGGCCTCCAGTTCTGTTCTGATTTTTTCAAGTTCGGCGGCGCGCCGCTCGATCTCCTCGCGCGCCGCAGGTTCAATTTTTTCACGCTTGCCGGCGATGGCGGAAAGATCGCCGGACAGCGAGGCGAGGGCTTTATCTATCTCCTCGTGCCGCCTCTTTATTTCAGCCTGCCGGCGTTCCTCGCGCATCACGAGGCGCACCTGCAATGTTTTTATCTCTTCGTCCCTTGAATGCAGCTTCGTCGCCCATTGTTCTTTTTCCTCGGAAAGCCGGCGCTGCAACGAGGAAAGCTGCTCCTCAAGTTTACGCTGCATCCGCCGGCGGTCGCGTTCCGCGCGATGGCGCTGGGATTGTCTCTCAGTCTCTTTCAAAGCGCTCTCAAGTTTCAGGCGTTCGATCTCATGGTCAAGGTCTTTCTTCTCCTTTTCAATTTTCGCGGACTCTTCCCTGGCTTCCTTCTCGCGCCCGGCTACATCCGCGGCAAGGCGCTCGCGCTCCGCCAAAAGAAGGCTCTCGGTCTCTTTCCACTGGGATTGTTTCCTGTCTTCATCCTGCCGGGATTCATCATGCAGGCGCGCAAGCGCCCTTTCCTTTTCCTCTATTGCCGCCGACAGCGTTTTCTGCTCAAGAGCAAGCGCGTCCGCGGTTTCCTTTATCCTGGTCTCAAGCGCATGCTTTTCCTCGTCCCATTCCGTAAGCCGTTTATCCTCTTCCGCCTTAACCCTCAGTTCCCAGAATTCGAGATTGGATTTTAGCGCGGTCAGTTCCTTGTCCCTTGTATCGCGGGTCGCATCCCAGGTTTTATGCAGTTCCTCGCTGTTTTTTATAAGCTCGTCAACCTGCTCCTTAAGCCGGCTGTTCGCCTCTTCCCACGAATGCTTCTTAGATGTTATGTCGGCTATCATGTCGTTTAGCCGCACCGTGTACTGGTTCTGGAAATGCGTAATCTCGCCTTCCTTCTCGCCTATCCTCTGTTTTGCAAGCGCCTCTTCCTCATTCAGGCGCGCGCCAAGCGTTTCCAGCTCCTGAGAGAGAACGGCCTTTTCGGCGGCAAGCTCCTGCTCTTTCTGTTTCCAGCCCT
>MGVF01000010.1 GCA_001800355.1 Elusimicrobia bacterium RIFOXYA2_FULL_50_26 | reverse complement strand
TGCGCTTGCTCAACCGCCGCTTCACTGCCAGCTTAAAACGCTCGCCGCGATGACATTGTTTTCGTTTCTTGTCGAACCGCACGTTTATTCTTTAGCCGCGCCCGTTACGGCAAGGCTTAAATCGCGGCGCCGGCAATCCGCGTATAATACAGGCGCATTCGGCGATATGCTGGCGCGCCGTTGTTCCGGCATTTTCCGGCGCTGGCAAACAGTTTATCAACGCCGCGTGGAAAACGGGAAATTATTGCACAACGGCCTTTGCGCAACGGCAGGCGTTACAGCGCCGCGCTATCCCGACGAAAGCCGCATAGCCTTCAACCGCTTCCCCGTGCTTGCGGCAAACAGCGGCCACCGCAGCCGCCTTATCGGCGCGCTGTCCCTGCGCGGCATAGAAGCATCGCCGATGTATGAGCAACCGGTTCAGGCGTTTTACGATCTTGGATACCGGCAAGGCGACCTGCCTTGCTCCGACGAATTAGCCGGCCGGCTGCTGACGCTGCCCGTTCACGGCCTGACTGACGCACGAACGATTGAAATTATTATAGACACGATTGGAAAGGTGCTGCCATGATCCCGTTAAGAAACATCCGCCGTTTTTTCCGCAAAACCATGGAGCAGCCGGCCTACGCCATGCGCGTGGCGGCAAAACGCCTCGGCGCTCTTTTAAGCTACCACGCCGGGCGCGGCAACGCGCCGCTGCCGGAAGCGATAACCATTTTTATGACGCACCGCTGCAACCTGCGCTGCAAGATGTGCGGCCAATGGGGGGATCACGGCGTAAGCCGCACCGGCGCAAAAGAGGAACTTTTAAAGGAACTGTCAACGGAACAACTCACGGCTTTCATAGAAGATACCGCTTCCTTTATGCCGAATATCACGCTTTTCGGGGGCGAACCGCTGCTGCACCGCGGGGCGCTCGATCTCATACGAACCATAAAATCAAAGGGCATGCATTGCCTGGTTATCACCAACGGCTCGCTTATCGGCCGTTTCGCGCCCGAGCTGGTCGAAGCCGGGCTTGACGAGCTTAACATTTCGCTTGACGGAAACGAGGAAACGCACGACGCCATACGCGGCATGAAGGGGCTTTTTTCCACCATCTCAGGCGGCATCTCCGGCATCAATGCGCTAAAGCTTGAACGCGGCATACGGAAACCTCTGATAAACCTTCAATGCACCATTAATAAAGACAATTACGGCAACCTCGAAGAAATGCTGAACGTTGCCGAAACCTGCCATGCGAACTCCATCACCTTCCACCACCTGATATTCCTGGCAGGCGAAACTTTCGAGACCCACAAGGAATACTTCAACAAACATTTCCCCGGCACAAGCTCCGAAGACTGGAAAGGCTTTGTGTTCGATCACGGCCTCGACATCGGCCTGTTGCGTAAAAAAATAGCGTTTATCAAATCCAACGCCAAAAACGTTTTCGTAAACTTCTACCCCAATTTTACCGACACGGAACTTAACGACTATTACGGCAACCCGCGCTACATACCTTCCGGCTACGCGCCCCGCTGCCAAAGCCCGTGGATCGCCTGCTACCTGTTCCCCGACGGCGAGGTGCGCCCGTGCCTGAACATAGCCTACAGCTTCGGCAACGTTCAAAAAGAACCGTTCAAAAACATCTGGAATGGCCCCGCCGCCACCGCCTACCGCCGCCGCCTCAAAAAAGAAGGCCTCTTCCCCGCCTGCATCCGCTGCACGGAGTTATACAGGTATTGACCGGCTGGAAATTTTTCTTGTAATTGCATGAATTTTGTATTATAATTTTATTTGAAAATGATTTTATCAGTTCACCAGCCGCAATATCTTCCGTGGATCGGTTATTTCGATAAAATAATACACAGCGACGCTTTTATTTTTCTTGATAACGTTCAATACAAGAAGAGGGAATTTCAGAACCGCAATAAGATCCGCACGAAAGAAAACTGGATCTGGCTGACGCTTCCCGTCATAACGAAAGACAGATTTTACCAGAAAATCTCGGACGTGGAAATAAATAACGAAACCGACTGGGCGGCAGATCATTTAAAAAGCATCGAATACAATTACGCGCACGCGCCTTTTTTCAAGCAGTACCACGAGTTGTTCCGCGACATTTATTCCCGCAAGTGGCAGAAGCTGTCCGAAATCAACGTACATATAATAAACCTGCTCATGAACCTCTACGGCATCCGCACGCCCATCTCTTTTGAATCAAACCTTGCCGTTACCACCACCTCATCCCGGAGAATAGTGGATATATGCAAAAAAGTCGGCGCGGACGCATACCTGTCCGGCGCCGGAGGCAAGGCCTACATTGACGAAGAGTTGTTCCGGCAAAACAACATAAAACTAATATACCAGGAGTTCAAGCACCCCGTCTACCCGCAACAATGGGAAGGATTCGAACCCTTCATGTCCGTCATAGACCACCTGTTCAATCGCGGCCCGCAGAAATGGTAACCAATGTACGAACAATACTGGCGCTTTAACGAAAAACCGTTCGAGAACACTCCCGATCCGAAATTTCTTTACAACTCTCCCCAGCATGAAGAGGCGCTGACGCGGCTTTTGTACGTCGTAAAGGAGGGTAAAGGCGCGGGGCTTCTTACCGGCGTCTACGGCTGCGGCAAAACGCTGCTTGCAAGGGCGCTGATGAAAGAGCTTGAAAACTCCATCTACAAGGTAGCCCTCGTCAACAATCCGCGGCTTGACGACGTGGAGTTGTTGCGCATAATATGCTATTACCTGGGCGTAAACGAGCCGCCCGTGCGCAAGGCCGACATTCTTATCACGCTCGAAAAGGTGCTGCAAAACAATTTAAACGACGGCAAAAAAACCGTGGTAGTAATTGACGAGGCGCACGCGATCGAAGACAAAAATATTTTCGAAGAGATCCGGCTTCTGCTCAATTATCAATTCGACAACAAATTCCTGCTCACCCTGCTTATCCTCGGCCAGCCCGAACTGAAGGATAAAATCGAAAGCAACAAGCAGCTTAATCAACGTATCGCCATGAGGTTTTATCTTGAGGCGCTGGCGCGCGCCGAAACGGAAAGCTACATCCGCCACCGCCTCTCGGTTTGCGGCGGCAACACGGAGATTTTCGCGCCCGAGGCCATAGCGGCCATACACGAACGCTCCGGCGGCATACCCCGCCGGATAAACCAGTTATGCGATGTTTCGCTTTTGACGGGTTACGGCAGGCAGTCGTCGTCCGTAACGCGGGAAATAGTGGAAGAAACAATAAAAAGCTTATCCCTGTGAGGTGTTACCGTGAAAATTATTGCAATCGGCGCGCATCCTGACGACCTTGAATACGGTTGCGGCGGAACGCTGTACAAGCTTTCGCGCTCGCACAACCAGGTGAACCTGCTGGTTATGACGCGCGGTGAAATGGGCGGGAACCCGGAAGTGCGCCAGAGGGAACAGGAAAAGGTTGCCGATGAGCTGAAAGCTAAACTTTACTGGGGCCGGTTTACGGATACCCAGATCCCGCTGCAGAAAGAAACCATAAACACCATAGAATTTTTTATACGCAAGATAAAGCCGGACCTTATTTTTGTAATGTTTCCCAAAGATACGCACCAGGACCACCGTACAGTTGCCGAGGCCACCATCACTGCCACGCGCTATGTGCGCAACGTCCTGTTCTACGAAGTTCCGACAACGGTTGATTTTTCGCCGGCAAGCGTATTCGTTGACATCGGCCCCGTACTCGATAAAAAAATGCACCTGTTGAAATTGCATAAATCGCAGGTTTTTTCGACAAGGGTGGCGGATCTCTCGATTCTTGAAACGGTAAAAGCATCCGCGCTCTTCCGCGGTTTCCAGAACCGTATCAAATACGCCGAGGCGTTCGTACCCCTAAGGTTGTCGCTGGATCATGCGCATGAAATCAGATAATAATACTTTATTTAAAACTTACTACGCGCTTCTGCTGGCGCTGCTGTTATTTCTTCTGCAGCCGTCAGGCGGCTCATGGATGTGGCTGCACAACGTCCGCTGGCTGTTCGTCCTGCTTGTTTCGTTTATCATTGCGCAACTGATAACGCCGCTTGCCATACAGGCGGCATGGTATTTCAAGATACTCGACTACCCGAACGAACGCAAAATACACCTGTCCCCGATTCCCAGGATGGGCGGTATCGCGGTAGTTATAGCCATTTTGCTAAGCACGCTCCGTAATTTCCAGTTTTCTTCCGAGCTTACCGGCCTTGTTATCGGCAGCTCAATTATTTACCTTATCGGGTTTGTGGACGACATGCATCCCCTGCCCGCCACCCCGCGGCTTATCGGGCAGATCTTCGCCTGCATTATCGTAGTAAAAAGCGGCGTAGTCGCCACGTTTATCCCTCCGGGGCTTCCTTTAAGCGAAACGATTGAGGCCGCCATAACCGTATTCTGGCTGCTGGGCATTGCCAATGCCGTTAACTTCCTCGACGGGGTTGACGGGCTTGCCACCGGCCTTGTATCCATCTGTGCGATGCTTTTCTTCTTTATAGCGTGGCCGGCGCAAAGCCATCTTTCGTTTTTGACTATTGCCGTCTTAGGCGCATGTCTGGGATTTTTGCCGTATAACCTGCGGCCGGCAAAAACATTCATGGGCGACGCGGGCGCCACATTCCTCGGCTTTCTTGTAGCAGGGCTTGCCGTCATGGGTTCATGGGCATACGAAAATCCGATAGTCGCGTTTTCCACGCCGCTCTTAATCCTGGGAATACCTATCTTCGACATGATATATACGACGGTTTCACGGGTGCGAAACGGCTCCGTGCGCTCGTTTAAGCAGTGGCTTGAATTTACCGGCAAGGATCATTTTCATCACAGGCTTATGAAACTGGGATTTTCGCAAACCGGCACTGTAATATTTATCTGGTCACTTAACCTTTGTCTCGGGCTGGGCGCGCTTGTCATACGCGATACGGGAACAAAGGGATCGGTACTGCTTCTTTTGCAGGCGGTAATAATTTTTCTCATTATTGTAGTGTTGATGCTGACAGGACGTGAAACATACCCGGGAGATATTAAATGAAACGGTTTATTTGCCTTGTTATTTTTCTCTCGACGCCGACACTTGTACAGGCAAGGATTAACGTGTTCGAGCCGTGGTTCCCGGGACAGGATTCTAAAATTTACAATGACTGTTCCTACCAGCTGCTCGGCTCGTTTATCGCAGGGGAACGGTTGATCGAATTACCGTTACAGTTCAGCTATTTCTCAGGGGCAAAAACCGAGGTAGGCGGCCGGTGGGGGCTGGTATCCGTTGACGGCCGCACCGGTATAAGCGATCTTATCATCGGCGGTAAATACGCTTTTCTCGAGGAATCGCACCGCGGGCCTGCGGTGATAGGCGAAGCGGCGTTGATACTTCCAACCGCAGACTCCAAAAACGGCCTCGGACAAGGCTCAGTAGGCGCGCTTCTTCACTGGGCGCTGGAGAAAAAGATAGAAAAAACTACCGGTTATTTCGGGCTTGGCATACGCTTAAACTCCGAAAATGCCGATCACGTGCGCCCGGGAAACGTATTTTTCTATCACGCGGGCGCAAGCCGGCTGCTGCGTAAACGCTGGCGCATCCATGGCGAGATAAAGGGATTTAACCACGGTTCATCAAGCGTATCCGGCGCAACCGCCTCAGGCTGGCAGGAGTTATACCTGGCCGGCGGCGCCAATTACCGATTAAGCGACAGCCGCACAATCTCGTCGGCGCTTCTTATAGGCTTAACGCCCGAATCGCACGATCTGGGCTTCATTATAAGCACCTCATTTTAGAAAGGAAACCAACCATGAAGACATTCGTCCTTGATACCAACGTTTTGATCCACGACCCTGAATCCATGTTTTCGTTCGGTAACAACCGCGTTGTAATACCCATGGCGGTTATCGAAGAACTCGACGGATTTAAACGGCTTAACGACGAACGCGGGAGAAGCGCGCGCATGATATCCCGCAGGCTGGACCGCCTGCGCACGAAAGGCAAGCTCTCGGACGGCGTAAAACTTAAAAACGGGGGAACACTGGTAATCGAATTAAACCACAAGGACGAACTCCCGCCCGATTTCGTAACATCGAACATAGACCACAGGCTGCTCAGCATTGCGCTGCTATTGCAAAAAAAAGGCGAAAAGGTAATTTTCATAACAAAGGACATTAACCTGCGGATCAAGGCCGAAGCGCTGGGGCTTGACGCGCAGGACTACGAAAAAGAAAAAATAAAGATTGAAGAACTCTATACCGGCTGGAGAGAGCTTAAAGTAAGCGGAAAACAGATAGACCAGTTTTACCGCGACCAACAGCTTACCGTCAAGGACATGCTTTTTCCAAATGAGGGAATAGTGCTGCGCGACGAAACAAACGCTTCCACCAGCGCGCTTGCAAAATACAATGCGCATAAAAAAGCATTGACTCCGCTGTTCCACCTGAACGCCTTGCCGTGGGGGCTGAAACCGTTAAACATCGAGCAGCGATTCGCCATCGAGCTGCTGCTTTGCAACGATTTAAGCCTGGTAACGCTTATAGGCGTGCCGGGAGCGGGTAAAACACTCCTGTCGCTGGCCTGCGGACTGCAAAAAACCGTCGAAGAACGCCAGTTCCGCCGCCTGTTCATCGCACGCCCCATCATACCGGTGGGACGCGATATAGGCTTTCTCCCGGGATCCAAAGAGGAAAAACTCACGTCCTGGATGGGAGCCATACATGACAACCTTGAATACCTGGTGGACCACACGCACCCGGACGACAAGACGGAAGAAAAAATACATTACTTTTTTGATACGGGAAAAATCGAGGTGGAATCGCTTACCTACATCCGCGGCAGGTCGCTGCCGGGGCAATACATGATTATTGACGACGCCCAGAACCTTACCCCGCACGAGGTTAAAACCATCATCTCGCGCGCCGGCGAAGGCACGAAAATTATACTGACCGGAGATCCCTACCAGATAGACAACCCGTACCTGGACGTGGCCAGCAACGGGCTTACCTATATAGTGGAGCGTTTCAAGGGCCAGCAAATGTACGGCCACCTGACATTTACAAAAAGCGAACGCTCAAGCCTTGCCGCGCTTGCATCGGAACTGCTTTGAAACAACATATAAGCTACGCTGATCTCCACGTTCACACGACATTCTCAGACGGAGCGTTCACGCCCGAAGAGGCCGTGGCCTTCGCCCGCGAGGCGGGGCTGTGCGCAATAAGCATTACAGACCACGACATGACGGACGGCATAGAGCCAGCCATCGCCAGGGGCGGCGATTGCGGCGTTGAAATAATTCCCGGCATAGAGTTGTCTTCTGAAATTACAAACGCCAACGGCGGGCATACCGAACTGCATATACTTGGCTATCTTATTGACTGGAAAAATGAAGAGTTTCAAAAAACAATCTCTCTCTTCCGCAAGGCGCGCACGCAAAGAGCGGCCATTATAATAGAAAAACTGGCTCTAATCGGCATAAAACTTGACGAGGCGCGCTTGAAAAAGATTGCCGGCGGCGGGGCGATAGGAAGGCTTCACTTTGCAAAAGTGCTTGTGGAAACGGGATTTGCCGGAAGCATTACCGATGCGTTCCAGCGTTTTCTTGGCCACGGCAAACCGGCTTACGCGCCGAAAATGGCGCTTTCACCCGCCGATGCAATCCGTCTTATCCTCGATACGGGCGGCGTACCCGTGCTGGCGCATCCCCTTTACGTCCACTCCACTAACGCAAACATAATTACAGAACTAGTGGAACTGGGCTTGAAAGGCATAGAAACCTGGCACAGCAAACATCCGCCGGCAGCCGTAAAAAAGTTTGCCGACATCGCATTCGAACTTGGAATTCTATCCACGGGAGGGTCCGACTGTCATGGCTCGTTCGCCAATGAGCCGCCAATGATGGGGAAAATAAAAATACCCTACCACACGGTAGTCGAACTCAAGAAATGTAAAAGCAAGATTATTGAGGAAAACCTGAAGAAACGCGGGTAGTTTTTCTAATCCAACACTTTTGATTCCAACGTGTTGACAATGACCGTTGGCGAGGCCGATATGCGGTTGCCGCGTTCCATCCACCTGCCGCTTGTGTAGTAGAGGTAGAAGGCGACGGCCCCGGCAAATGAGCTTATTGTAATTCCCGCCCAAAGGCCTGCCTCGCGCAGCGCCGTATAATGCGAAAGATAATAGCAAAGCGGAACCCGCAGCAGCACCATCGTCGAGGCAACTATCAAAAACGATGGGAACGTATCTCCCGCCCCCCGCAAAACACCCTGGTAAGCGAACATTACGCCTATTGTAAGGTAGCTTATGCCCGCGATATAAAAATAGCGGCGCGATAAAGCTATCACCGTCGGATCGGAAGTAAACAACGAGGCCACGGCATCGGGAAACAGCATGACGACGCCGCAAAAAAACAGCGCAAAACCGACTGAGAACGTAACGCCCCAACGGGTAATGGCCGCAACCCTGTCAATCCTTCCGGCGCCGATATTCTGGGCGGCCATTGCGGAAATTGCGGCCGTTACCGCAAAAATGGCAAGAAACGCAAACTGGTCAACCCTGCTTCCGATGCCGAACGCAGCCGTAACATCGGCGCCGAAACGGTTGGCCAGCGAAAGAATGAACAGAAAGCTTGACGAAACGATAAGCATCTGCAACGCAAGCGGAAATCCCACCATCGTAATTTTCTTGAGCGTATCCCAGTGAATCCTGAAACGAAAAGGGGCGATCTCGGAAAGCTTGTGGCGTCTCCAGACGATAATGCAGATAACGCCACTGATAACATTGGCTATTATGGTGGAAAGCGCTGAACCGGCCACTCCCATCGGCGGAAAAATATGCGCACCCGTTATCAACACGGGCGCAAGCACGGCGTTAATGACAAGCGAGACGGAAAGGATTATAAACGGCGTGCGAGAATCACCGGCGGCATTCATCATCGCGGAAAACCACTGAACCAGCGAACTTAACGTCAGCCCGCCGATGATGATCGCAAGAAATATGTGCGCTCCGCTAAACAGTGACTCCGGTATGGTGATAAGCCGCAATATATGGCCGCAGAAAATCACGCCCGGGATGGAAATTAACAACGACAGCGCCGCCGTGGCAATAACTGACGTCGAAACTATATCAGAAACAGCCTCCCTGTTTTTTGAGCCGAACGCCTGCCCGGCAAGAATCGAGGCGCCGATAACTATACCTGCAAAAAATGACGACAGGAAGAATATGACCGGCATACCGGTAGCCACAATAGCCACGCCCGAAGAACCCAGCAACCGTCCCGCCCATATTGCATCTATCATCATATAAGCCGCCTGCAACATATTGCTCAATAGTAGCGGCACAAGAAATGAGACCATCAGCTTTGGAATACTTCCCGATGTAAAATCTTTCATGGTTGTTATTTGTTCCTTTAAACCCGGATTTTGCAATAGGCGCGAGAACCGAGGCGAACAAAGCGGAGGCTTTTTCGACGAAAAAAGCGAAAGCGTAGCGTTGCCTACGGTTGAGCTTTTTTCGGAAGAAAAAGTCTCGCATTGTTCGACGAATTCCGCGGCCTATTGCAAATTCCGGGTTAAACATAATGCCGTTTAGTCAAAGCTTTTGCCCTGAAAACACGATTCATTTTTTTAGTTCACGTTCCTTCTCCCCGGCGGGGAGAAGGGCAGGATGAGGGGGAAATCGTAGGAATATTGAACAACCCCTCACCTTAATCCTCTCCCCGGAGGGGAGAGGAAACTGATTTGGTGAAGATAAAAACCTTAAGCTAAACGACATTGCCTTTAGACATTACTATACCACTTTCTTAGACGGTGTACAAGTGCCTTGACAAACGGCTGGTAAAAATACTATATTGATGTTGCTTATTGAAATAACCATTCCCGATGTTGGGAATGTCCGATAAACCGAGGAAGTCCCGAGGCCGCCAGTTTTTGCGGTATCCGGGCACTGCCCCGCAACGGTAATATGAAACGCTGCACCAGGCGTTCATCGAGTCCGGCCGACGGTTTATCGTTAATATTCTTTCGAGGGAAAGGTTAGGCGGCGCTTTTTACAACCTCATTCCTTCGGGAAATGAGGTTTTTTTATTTATGATAATGATAAACACAGGCGACGGCAAAGGTAAAACCACGGCGGCGGTGGGACAGATTATCCGCTCGCTGGGCAGGGGATGGAAAGTGCTGCTAATCCAGTTGTTCAAGGGGGAAGAATTCTACGGGGAACAACTTATATTGAAGAAATTGAAAAACCTTGATTTCCGCTCTTTCGCGCCACGCCACCCCTTTTGCTTCCGGGATACAAAAGCGCAAGACGTCCGGAAACAGTGCCTTGAGGCTCTGGATTTTCTTAAAAAAAATATCCGTGGCAAGAACCAGTACAATTTAATAGTCCTCGAAGAGTTCAACGTGGCGCTGCGGGACGGATTCCTTAAAGTTAAAGAAGTGCTTGAAGTTATTAAGCAAATACCGCCAGATGCCAATATAATTATCACGGGGCGCGGCGCGCCAAAAGCATTGGTTAAAGTTGCCGGCCTTGTTACGGAAATGAAAATGATAAAGCACCCGTACACAAAAGGGATTGCCGCCCAAAAGGGACTGGAGTACTGATGATTATCTTTCTTACAGGCGGAGCAAGATCGGGTAAAAGCACGTTTGCCCTCAAACTGGCCGATGGCCTCGGGACAAAAACCGCCTTTCTTGCAACAGGCCAGGCGCATGACGCTGAAATGGAACGAAGGATAGCGCTGCACAAAAAAGTTCGCCCCCGCCATTGGATAACGATAGAAGAACCGCTTCACATTTCACACGCGCTTGAAACAATGAATCCAAAAATACAGGTTATTATCATTGACTGCCTTACGCTGCTTATTTCAAACCTGCTACTGGCCGGCAAAAGCGAAAAGTTAATAATAAAGGAGATAAAAAGTTCACTGAAAATCATGAAGAAATCTGATTTTACAACCATTATCGTTTCAAACGAGGTCGGCTGCGGCATCGTGCCTGAAAACAAACTTGCCAGGGATTTCAGGGATATTGCAGGCGCCGTCAATCAGCTTGCGGCACAGGCAAGCGACAAAGCCTATACATTAATATCAGGTTTCCCGGTACAACTCAAATGAATATACTTAATTCAACCGTAAAACTTATAGGCGCGCCTGACCGCACAACCCTGGAACAGGCGCAGCAACGGCTCGATTGCCTGACCAAGCCGCAGGGCAGCCTCGGCAAACTTGAAGAAACGGCCAGGCGCGTAGCCGGCATTACCGGTACGCTTTCGCCATCGCTTGCTAAAAAGGTTATTATCATCGCGGCCGCGGATCACGGCGTTACCGCCGAAAACGTAAGCGCATTCCCCGGAGCCGTTACACCGCAGATGGTGCATAACTTTCTTAACGGCGGCGCGGGCATTAACGTCCTTGCCCGGCAAATGGGCGCGGAAGTCATTGTAGTTGATGCCGGCGTTGCGGCGGACTTTAACGGAGTATCCGGCCTTGTTAACAGGAAGATCGGCTACGGCACAAAGAACATCGCGGCGGGACCGGCAATGACGGAAGAGGAAGCCATCCGCTCATTGGAAGCAGGCATTGAAATAGCGCTTGAACAAATCGAAAAGGGAGCAGGTATGCTTGGCACCGGCGAGATGGGCATAGGCAACACTACGGCCTCGAGCGCCATTGTTTCAGCTGTTACCGGCGCCGACATCGCCGCTGTTACAGGCCGGGGTACCGGAATAGATGACGGAATGCTGGCGCACAAGATCGAGGTCATCCGCAGGGCGCTGGCCGTCAACGCCCCCGACGGCGCCGACGGAATGGATACGCTCCGCAAACTGGGCGGCTTTGAGATAGGCGTGCTTGCAGGCGTTTTCCTGGCCGGAGCATCCCGGCGCGTGCCGGTAGTAATTGACGGCTTTATTTCCGGGGCCGCAGCCCTTATCGCAAACGCTATCGAGCCAAAGTCAAAAGAGTTTATGATGGCCTCGCATTGCTCCGTGGAATGCGGCCATCGCGTAACACTGGACTTTTTAGGACTTAAACCCCTGCTCGAACTTGACTTGAGGCTGGGCGAAGGCACCGGCGCCGCGCTAGGCTTCTGGCTGATAGAATCAAGCATGAAGTTATTAAACGAAATGGCCACATTTAAAGACGCCGGCGTCTCAGGCAAATTATGAACTGATGTTACTCAAACGTGTCATTGCGAGGAGCCTTGGCGACGAAGCAATCTCGTCGTTTTGATACGAAACAGCGAGATTGCTTCGCTCCGCTCGCAATGACAGTAATTTTTCGCAATGACAGTAACTTTTAGCAATGACAGTAACTTTGGCATTCTTTGCGTAACATCAATTATGAATTCATTTTTTTCCGCGTTATCATTTTTAAGCGTTTTGCCTCTGCCCGGGCGGACTGGTGAACGCCGGCCTTTGCCGGCAGCGGTTTTCTGGTTCCCTGTCGCCGGGCTTGTCATAGGCGCTATCCTTGCCGCGGCAAACATTATTCTGGCAGCACTCGGCCTTGGCGCGCTTGCAGCCGCCGCTGTAATTATCGTTCTAATGTTCATAATAACCGGCGGGCTTCATGCCGACGGCCTTGCCGATACGTTCGACGCTTTTTTTAGCGGAAAATCAAAAGACGAGATGCTTGTCATAATGCGCGACCCCCATATCGGCAGCATGGGGACGCTTGCAATAACCTCGACGGTGGTTTTAAAGGTTGCTTTTCTCTCTTCGATCGCGCCGGCGCAAACAACGAATGCCCTGCTTGTTGCATGCATGCTCGGCAGGTGGGCGATGGTTACCGCAATGTTTTTATTTCCTTACGCGCGGCCGGACGGCAAGCCGAAAACGTTTATGGATGGGCTGCGCGGCCGCACCGTTTTAGCGGCCACCGCGCTTAGTGCAGGCACAGCCTTCGCAATAGCCGGAATAACCGGAATTGTTCTTATGTGCGCGGCCGCGATAACCGCCTACGCCTTCGCATCCATTGCCCGCAAAAAGATCGGCGGCATAACCGGGGACTGCCTCGGCGCCATAAACGAAATCACGGAACTTGTCATATTATTAGCTTTTACTATTATATGAAAAAAATACTTGCCATTCTTATTTTGATTTCCGCCGCCTGCAATGCGGGCGAGCCGGCGCCGAAGCGCATCGTTTCGCTGGCTCCTTCGATAACAAGAAGCATCTACCAGCTTGAGGCCGGGGCATCGCTTGCCGGCGTTACCATTTATTGCCCCGCGCAGGCCAAAGATAAGGAAAAAATCGGCACCCTGCTTGAACCGAACATAGAAAAAATAGTGGCGCTGCGCCCCGACCTTGTCATTGCAACAAAAGAAGGCAATCGCCCCGAAACCGTAAGACGGCTAAACGAGCTGGGCATACCGGTTTACACGATGGAATCGTTCGATAATTTTGAGGCGATCTGCAATGGCTTCATAGCTCTCGGGAAAAGGATCGGCAGGCAGGAACAGGCAAACGCCATAGTCGAACAATCACGCCGGCGCGTTGAACAGGTGCGCAAAAAATCCAAAGCGCACAGGCGTTCGCGTGTTTTCTGGCAGGTGGGCGCCCAGCCTTTGTTTACCGTTTCGCACCACAGCTTCGTCAACGATTTCATCGAGCTTGCCGGAGGAATAAATATTTTTGCAGATCTCAAAAGCAGGTATCCCCAGGTGAGCCGCGAGGCGGTGCTGCACGCCGATCCCGACGTAATCATACTTGTCGCAATGGGCGACGTTACGGAAAATGAAGCTCAAAAGTGGAAAAACTTTAAACCCGGCCGCACAGGTAAAATTGTTACGCTCAACAACACGGTTTTCACAGACCCCGCCCCGGCCTCATTTGCAGAGGGGCTTGAGATCATCTCAAGGATACTGCATGAATAATAAAATTGTAATCCTGTTCTGTGCGCTTGCCGCGCTTTTATGCGTATCTTTTGCCATCTCGTTGTCGTCGGGTAGCAGTTCCATGACGCCGGGACGCCTTATCGCCGCGCTCTCAAATCCTTCCGGCACTGGCACGGACTCGGTTATTATATGGCGGGTTCGCTTTCCCCGCGTGGCGCTTGCCATGCTGACGGGCATGGGGCTTGCCGTCTGCGGCGCCGTGTTCCAGGGACTATTGCGCAACCCGCTGGCGGACCCATATACGCTTGGCATCTCCGGCGGCGCGGCGCTGGGGGCTGCAATTGCCATCGTGTCCGGAGCAAATTCGGCGGGCGCGCTAACACTTCCGCTGGCTGCCTTCGGCGGCAGCATATTTTCGGTGGCGCTCATTTATTTCATAAGTTCCCGTCACAATTTCTCCACGCACACGCTGGTCCTTGCAGGCGTTATCGTGGGCTTCATCTGCTCGTCCCTCGTACTATTCATCTTTGCGGTAACGGACGCCTCAAAATTGCAGGCGGCCATCGTCTGGCTGATGGGAGACCTGTCCACCGCAAGCAGCCGCCTTATAGTTACGGCCGGCGCAGCCATATCAGCCGGCACGGCGCTATTGTGGATGTTCCGGCAGCAACTGAACATACTAACCCTTGGGGACGAAAAAGCCGCTCACCTCGGCATAAACACGGCGCTGGTAAAAAAGATAATTTTCCTGGCGGCATCGCTTATAACCGGCGCAACCGTTTCTGCGGCCGGCGTCATAGGTTTCGTGGGGCTGATTCTGCCGCACGCGGTGCGCCGCCTGGCAGGCCCGGACCACCGCGTGCTTATACCGGCGTCCGCGCTTGCGGGCGCGATTTTCCTGCCCCTGTGCGATACCGCGGCGCGCACGCTTTTCGCGCCGGCCGAACTGCCGGTAGGCGTTATTACCGGCTTTATAGGCGGAATATTTTTCCTGTTGCTATTATTGAGGAAACCCTGATGCTCGAGCTTATATCGCTCACCTGCGGCTATGACGGCAGAAAAATACTCGACGACGTTTCTTTCAAGGCGGGCGCGGGCGAGATGATCGGTATTATAGGGCCGAACGGCGCGGGTAAAACAACGCTTTTCCGCGCCATAACAAAAATCGTCAAACCGTGGCGGGGAACTATTTTAATTGACGGTGGCGACAGCGGACAACTCTCCTGCCGCAAGCTTGCGCAAATCTGCGCCGCCATGCAGCAGTCCCTGGAGATACCGTTCCCGTTTACCGTCGAAGAGTTTGTGTTGATGGGGCGCTTCCCGCACCTCGGGCAGTTTCAAAACCCCGGGCCGGCTGACCGGGAAATAGCCGCACAGGCCATGGCAGCCACCGACACGCTGCACGTGGCAGGCCGGCCCATCAACGAGCTTTCCGGCGGCGAGCGCCAGCGCGCGATATTGGCGCAGGCGTTGTGCCAGCAACCGAAGCTGCTGCTTCTCGACGAACCCACGGCGCATCTTGACATCGGCCACCAGGTTGACATGCTTAATCTGATAAAAAAGTTAAGCCGCAAAAACAATTTGACCGTCATGGCCGTGCTGCACGACCTTAACCTTGCAGGCGAATACTGCGACCGGCTTATCATGTTTAAAGACGGCAAAATACACTC
>MGVF01000009.1 GCA_001800355.1 Elusimicrobia bacterium RIFOXYA2_FULL_50_26 | reverse complement strand
ACTGCCCAAATTTGAAGAGGAATTGTTCAAATGCAGCGAGGACCAGCTTTACCTTATACCGACCGCCGAGGTCTCGGTAACCAACATTCACCGCGACGAGATAATCGAGGAAAAAGATTTGCCTAAAAAATACGTGTCATATTCCGCCTGTTTCCGGCGCGAGGCCGGCTCCTACGGCAAGGATACAAGGGGGTTGATACGCAACCACCAGTTCAACAAAATCGAGCTTGTAAAAGTGGTCGCGCCGGAAACGTCCGCGCACGAGCACGAGGAGCTTACTGCCGACGCGGAAGAAATTTTAAAGCAACTGGGACTGCCGTACCGGGTAATAGAGCTGTGTTCCGGCGACCTCGGTTTTTCTTCGGCAAAAACCTACGACCTGGAAGTATGGATGCCGGGCGAGAACCGCTGGCGCGAAATATCGTCCTGCTCCAACTTCAAGGATTTCCAGGCGCGGCGCATGAACATCAAGCTGCGCCGCCAGGATAAGCGCAAGGAGTTCGCGCACACCATAAACGGCTCCGGCATCGCCGTGGGGCGCGCATTCGCGGCCTTGCTGGAAAACTGCCAGCAAAAAGACGGCAGCATCGTCATACCTGAAGTTTTACGCCAATACACGAAGTTTGACCGCATACCGGCACGGTGAAAGGAATCGGAGTGGGAGGAATTAACATAAAATTTAACAGAAACATTTCAGCGGTTATAGCCTTTTGTTTCGCGTTAACGGTAGTAATTTTCATCATAGATACTATCGCTCCGCGCGGGACTTCCGTCTCCCTCCTTCATATAATCCCGTTGCTGCTTGCATTGCGAACCAGGGAAAAAAAATTATATTACCTTTTCCCGTCGTATCTCACGATCATAACCGCGACGGCGGCTTTTTTCAAACCCGCCCTGGGATTACCCCTCGAAGGCCTGGTTTCAAACCGCACACTTGCAATTTTCACATTCTGGGTAATGTCATTTCTCGTGCGCCGCAATAACGCCGCGGACGAGCTGGTGATCAGGAGCTGGGAGGAATTCCGAACTCTCGCAGAAAATATGCCGGATATCGTAGCCAGGTATGACCGGGAGATGCGATACAAATATATAAACCCGGCCGGGGCGCGCTTTTTCGGCCTGGGACAGGACGAATTTACAGGTAAATTTTGCCAGGATTTTAATCTCCAGCCCGACTTTTGTAAATTTCTGGGAAACCATCTTAAAGGAGTTCTCCGTAACCAGCAGGAGGACACGACAGAATTCGGCCTGCGAACTCCGGAGGGAAAAATATTTTATCATGTGCGCCTCGTTCCGGAGTTTGAAAAAGACGGGAGCATCGAATCAATACTTGTAATAGCAAGCGACGTTACCGAACGCAGGAAAGCGGAAGACCGCATAAAATTCGTCAGCTTCCATGATAACGTTACAGGCCTGTACAACAGGGCATTTTTTGAAGAGGAGATCCGCAGAGTGGATACGCCGCGAAACCTGCCAATCAGCATCATCCTCGGCGACGTCAATTTTCTAAAGCTTACCAATGATGCCATGGGCCATGAAGAAGGCGACCATCTTTTAAAGGCGGTAGCCGATAAGTTGCGCGCATCTTGCAGGAATAACGATATTATTGCCAGGTGGGGCGGCGATGAGTTTGCCGTAATCCTGACAAAAACAGATCAGACGACGGCAAAAGACATATGCCACAGGGTCGAGCATATGCCGCCGCAAAACACTAATATAATGATTCATCCAAGTGTTGCCCTGGGCATAGCCACCAAGGGTAACGTAGAGCAGAATATTTACAATACGATTCGCGAAGCCGAAAAACGGATGTACGAAAACAAGCTTGCGGAAAGCAGGAAAAACCAGCAAAAGGTTATCTCGTTTCTTCTGGAAAAAATAAACGCCAAGTACCCCGGGCGAAACGGCCACATGGAAAGAAGCTTCTCCATTGCGCAGCAATTCGGCATGGAGCTGGGCCTTATAGAAAGCCAGATGGACGACCTGTTAATGCTGATACGCCTGCACGATATCGGAAAAGTGTCCGTACCCGGAAAAGTGCTGTTAAAAAAGGAAAAACTGTTGCCGCAGGAATGGGATGAAATAAAACGCCATTCCGAAGTAGGTTTCAGAGTTGTGAAAGTATTCGCTGAAACCGCGCGGATAGCCGAGGAAGTCCTTGCCCACGGCGAACGATGGGATGGCGCAGGGTACCCACGGGGCATGAAGGAAAAAGACATACCTTACATTGCAAGGGTATTTTCTCTCATTGACGCCTTTGATGCCATGACGCACGAAAGGCCTTATAACCGTACTTTTAATTTTAAGGAATCGCTGGAAGAATTGCGGCGTAATTCGGGCAGCCAGTTTGACCCTGAGCTCACGGAAAAGTTTATATCTTTTTTAGAGAAAAACGAAGAGGAATTTTGCACCGAAAAGCCGATGCTGACATTTACACGCGAAAACATCCCATACGAAAAAGTACTCGCCCGCCTGGGCTTTGCGCGCGGCAAAACAAAAGTTGACGAACGCACCCATGAACTGATCGCAAAAGAAATTGATATTGCGCGCGCGCTTGCCAGGCCGCGGCAGGCAATGGCTTCGTCTAAAATATCCCGCACGGCGCCGGCAATCATCAAGCTTCAGCCGGGGCTTGTCATCCAAAGCCACGACGTTTTCGCCCTGTTGGCGGAATGCGACGAGGCCTGCGGCTTTGCCGTTACAATCGGCCCGCAGCTTGAGGAGAAGCGCGCCCGTTACATTTCTGAAAAGGAAAACACGCGCGCACTTATACTGGATGCCATCGGTTCGGTGCTGGCAGAAGAGCTGGCGGAACACGCGCATAACCTTATAGAATGTGAAGCTCGCGGCAAAGGCTATTCGGTAACCCGCCGCTTTTCGCCGGGCTACGGCGACTGGCACCTTCCCCAACAAAAAGATTTTCTGGCCTGGCTTGCGGCAGGCGATATAGGCATACGACTTACCGACAGCTTCCAGATGCTGCCCGAAAAATCAGTTACGGCGCTGGTCGGGATAAAAAAGGATATTCCATGAAACGCGAACAATTCAGGCAGCTGCTTTCCGAACGCATTGTAATTCTTGACGGCGCCATGGGCACCGAGTTGCAGAAACGCGGGTTTCTAGACGGTGCGGGCGCGCCCGAGGAACTGAACGTTAAATACCCCGAACGAATCCGCGCGGTTCACCGCGACTATCTTGCCGCGGGCGCGGACATAATTGTCACCAACACCTTCGGCGCCAACCGCCCGAAACTTTCCGAGTACCATCTTGCAGGTGAGCTTGAAAGCGTCAACCGCGCGGCCGTCAAGCTTGCCATGGAAGAAGCAAAACCGTTCAACGCCCTTGTCGCCGGCGACATCGGCCCCGTGGGCGCATATCTTACGCCTCTAGGGCAGGTAACGTTCGACGAGGCTTACGGAATTTTCGCGGAACAGGCGCGCGCACTCTCGTCCGCGGGCGCGGATATTCTTATAATCGAAACCATGGCCGAAATACGCGAACTCAAAGCCGCCATTCTTGCCGCAAAAGATAATTTCAACGGCCCGGTCGTGGCGCAAATGACGTTTACTTCCGACGGCACAACGGTTACCGGCACGGACGTGCTTTCGTTCGCCGCAATCTGCCAGGCCATGGAAGTTGACGCGCTTGGGCTTAACTGCTCCGTGGGGCCGAAAGACCTGGCCGCGCTTGCAAAAATCATCACGTCATCCGTATCGCTTCCCGTGTCATTTAAACCCAACGCCGGTATGCCGCGGCTTGTCAACCGCAAAACTATTTTCCCCGGAACGCCCGAAGAGTTCGTGGCGGCAGCGCTTGAGGCATTCGGCCACGGCGTAAACATGTTCGGCGGCTGCTGCGGCACGACGCCCGAATTTATCGCGTTGCTTTCAAAAATGCTCAAAGGAAAGAATCCGGCGCCACGCACGGCGGCGCCGCATTTCTATCTATCTTCGCGCACAAAAACAATAGATATTGCCGCAACCGATAAACTTATTATGGTCGGCGAACGCATAAACCCGACGAACCGTAAAAGCTTTCAGGAAGAACTTCTTGCCGGCAATTTCGCAACGCTTCGGCGCGAAGCCAGGGCACAAGTATCCGACGGCGCCGGGATCCTCGACATTAACCTCGGGCTTCCCGGAGCCGACGAGCGGGCGCTGATGGCGCGAGCAGTAGAGGAAATCCAGGAAGTTGTTTCCGTGCCGCTTTGCCTGGACTCAAGCTTGGCCGCGGCGCTGGAAGAGGGGCTTAAGGCGTGCGCCGGCAAACCCATAATCAACTCGGTTAACGGCGACGATCAAAAACTTGCGGCCATATTGCCGCTTGCAAAACGCTACGGCGCGGCCATTATAGGGCTTTGCACCGACGAAAAAGGAATTCCCCGAACGGCAGCCGAACGAATAGCCATAGCCGAACGAATCCTTGCGGCCGCGCAAAAATACGGCCTTGGCCGCAGCGAGATAATTTTTGATTTTCTTACGCTTGCCGCCAGCGCCATGCCGGAACAGCTTGCGCATACGCTTGAAGCGATCCGCATCGCAAAACAACGCTGGCCGGAGATAAAAACAATACTTGGCATTTCCAACGTCTCATTCGGCCTGCCGGCGCGGCAGGCTTTAAATTCCGCGTTTTTAAACCTTGCGCGCGAGGCCGGCCTTACCATGGCCATATTAAACCCGCACGAACGCTGGGATGCCGCGGAGGACGCGATTGCGCGGAACCTTCTTCTGGGACGAGACTCGTCGGCAACCGCATACATAGCGCGTTACGGGAATATGCCTAAAAAAACGCAAGTGGCCGCAGGCGTTGCGCTCCCTCAGGACAGGCAGCTTTACGCGGCAGTAGTTGAAGGCAACCGCGAGGAGATCGCCCGCATTATGGACGCGGTTCTCGAAAGCGGGTTATCGCCGCTTGAAACGGCAAACAAATGCATTCTCCCGGCGCTTGCCGAGGTGGGGGAGAAATTCGGCCGCAAGGAGTATTTCCTGCCGCAGGTAATTCTCTCCGCCGAAGCGGCCCAGGCCGCTTTCGCAAAACTAAAGCCCCTCTTAAAAAAAGATTCGGGCTTCGGCGCCGGCAAGATAATCCTTGCGACGGTAAAAGGCGATGTGCACGACATAGGGAAAAATATAGTTGCAGCAGTTCTGGAAAGCCATGGGTGGGAAGTGATAGACCTGGGGAAAAATGTGGACGCTGAAACGATTCTTGAAGCGGCGCGCAGGGAAAAATCTCAACTGGTGGGTTTATCGGCGCTTATGACAACCACCATGCTTGAAATGGAAACCGTGGTGGAGGCGCGCAACAAGGGTGCGCTGCCTTTTAAGATTATCGTCGGAGGCGCGCCGGTTACCGAACGCTTCGCAAAAGAAATAGGCGCCGACGCCTACGCCAAAGACGCCGTCGAAGCCGCAAAAACCGCCAAAAACCTTATAACGCCCCCATAATTTTACGGCCGGAGTCAGCGGTAAATCTCTTTACGATGCGCGATTCGTAAAATTAGAATGCCGGCGGGAATCACCGTGTATATAACTCTGTAATCGCCTATCCGTATACGCAAAAGTCCTTCAAAATCACCCGATAGCCGTTTCCCCGATTCATGCCCGGCAGAGAGGTCTTTTTCTATGCGAAGCATTATCCTGACTCTTTGGCCGCGATCTATTCTTTCAAGATCTTTACTTACCGACTTTTTGTACAGGATGTTTTTTTTCAACCAGCGCCCTCATTTCTTTGCTGCTGATTATATCGTCATCTTTATCGTTCAACCTGCCAAGCGCGATCTGATAGTTCGCGTATTCGCGGACATAAGTCTCAACTGCTTTTCTTATGACGTAGCTTTTTGTCCTCTGAAGTTGTTCCGCAACTTTTTCCACTTCCAGCTCCAGCGTATCGGGCAACCGTAAAGCAGTTACATGCATTACGTACTCTCCTTTCTAACATATTGTTATACATTGTTAACATTAGTATAACAATGTATAAGGATATAAGTCAATATATATTTGTGTCTCTTTAGCCGTTTGAAGTAAAATGCAATTATTGGTTATACTCATTGCGCACCATATTTTTCGGCTATCAGAAGCGAGGCCGGTTTTAACGTGAACGCGCCGAACTTTTTATTTATGGCGTCAACCGATTGCGCCAGTTTCCGGAGTTTTTCCTGGCCTTCGAACAAAAATTGTTGATTATCGTCCACCGAAAGGCTGCTGATGCTTACTCCCAGAAGCCTCACCGGCTGCGGCAGGGGCAGCAGTTTTTTAAAGATAGCCAATGCCGACGCATAAATGTCGCATCCGCCCGAGATCGGCCGGCCGGCGCCCGCCTGTTTTGAAAACGTCGTAAAATCCGCATAGCGCACCGTTACGCTTACTGTTTTGCCCGACATGCCCGCAGCCCTAAGGCGCACACCCACCTTCTCGGAAAGCAGCAACAGCAAAGACTTTATCAATTTTATGTCGCGGCTGTCGCGCGGCAAAGTATGACTATGCCCCACCGATTTTGGCAATTCATGCTCGTAATAGTTTTTTACCGGCCCGTCGTCATGGCCGTTGCCGATGTTTTTTAGATAATAACCAAAGACGCCGAAATGGTTGCATAACAAACTTATCGGCGCCCCGCCCAATTGCCCCGCCGTGGTTATACCCAGGCGAATCAACTTTCCGGACACTTTCTTGCCGACGCCCACGCCCTGTAAATCTTCGACGGGGAAGCGCTCAAACAAGCCGGGGACATCTTCCTTATTAAATATCACAAGCCCGTCTGGTTTCTGCATTTTGCTCGCAAGTTTCGCTATAACTTTATTCGGGCCTATGCCGATGGAACACGTCAGCCGGAATTCAGCGTATATTCTTTTCTTTATATCGAGCGCAATGTCACGCGCGGAGGCATTGACTTTGCAAAGGCGGGTGATGTCCATGTAACATTCATCAATGGAACACGGCTCAACGTTGTCGGTAAAATCAAGGAGTATCTTCTGTATTTCACGCGATACTGCCGAATATAAATGATAGTTGCCCGGCACCGCGATAAGCGCAGGGCATATCCTCTTTGCCTGCGGAAAAGTCATGCCGGTTTTAACGCCGAAACGGCGCGCCTCGTACGACGCCGTGGTTATTACCGTCCTGCCCTCCCCGCACACCGCGACCGGCTTGCCCCGCAAAGCGGGATTTATCACCTGCTCCACAGACGCAAAATAAGCATTCATATCCAAAAGCAGAATAACACGGTTCATTTTAAACACTAAAATTATGCAAGGTCGGCGGGGTCGGCGCGGGGGGGGATTTTTATGCCTTTAAGCTCTATGACGCCGGCGATTATTGCGCCGGTGAAATATATAACCCATAAATAGGTATAGTACTGCCCCACCACGGCGGCAACGCCGGCAATAAGCAGCGACACCGTAAATATAATGAGGCCCACCTCAAGGTATTTCCATTTAAGTTGCATCATATTATATACTTCGCTTAACGGGTAATTGTACCGGCGATGGCGCACGTAGCCTGCGGCCAGCACAAAGAATCCCACCGGTGATATGAGCTGGGCTATAAGATGCACCAGCACAAGCTCCATGCGCGCAGGCCCCGTTGAAAACCAGCGCGCGTCGTAAACGGCCAGGCCGCCGACGGTTGCCAGCACTTTCGAGCCGTCTATCGCAAGCATATTCATCAAAATAAAAATTACCGCCATCAGCGAGCCGACCGCGTAAGCCGCTATAACCGTGGAGCGAGGCGTTCCCTTGTCGCTTGGCACCCAGTGGAAAATACCGACGAGTATGGAAGGCGCAATGATGGCCATCAAAAAAAACTGGCGGGCGCAATTGATTATCATAGGCCACGGGTGCGGCCCAAGCAGGTTTTGCAACGGCCGCGTTATGAAATAAATCGCAAACATTGTAAAAGCGGCCTGCACCTTCTGGTAACCAAGCTCGCCGAACATGATTTTGCGCACCGCGCTAACGCGCCTGATCTCCGCCGCCATAACAAAATAAACAAGCCCTGCGATTATCGGAACGATTATATTTATCAATGGAATTATCATATTCAGGGTTTCCTTACCGTAAAAGAATATCCCGGAGTTTCAACGTAGCTCATGGCAAAATCGGACGGCTCGGCTACGAAAAATACAGGCGGGCGCCCGCGGCCCGGAAGTGTTACCTCGCAATGAGGCACGCCTTTTAAGAGGGTAAATGCGCTCGTGGGCGCATTGTAGGCAAGCTCCACGGCCACCACGTCTTTAGCCGAAAGCGTTCCGGCGCGCACTTTTTGCTCCAAAACTTTTCCCGTGTGCCGCGCGATAACCAGGTACAACGGCTTAAACTTACTCTTGTCCATGTCTATTATTATGAAATCCTCATTATCCGGGTGCGTGGTAAGCCGTATGCTTGTTTCATTCTTTGCGACGCAAATCAACTTGTGCGTGCCATATCGCGGGGCGGTGGAATAGAGCGTATCCACAAGCGTATACTCACCCTTTTTTGCGCCAGTTACATTCTTCGTCGCACAAAATGGAATTATAAGGCCGCGTTTCTCCAGCATACGGAACAAGCGCGCCGATGCCTTCACCGGTTTCAATAAAATTGGTTTATTCATGGCTGGCCGCGAGGATGGTGTTTTGCATAAGCATTGTTATGGTGGTGGCGCCTACCCCGCCGGGGACGGGGGTGATGAAGCCGGCGACCTCTTTTACGCCGTCGAAATCCACGTCTCCGCAGATGCCTTCGGGCGTGCGGTTTATGCCGACGTCTATGACGGCGGCGCCCGGTTTGACGAACTCGCGCGTGATAAAACGCGACTTGCCGATGACGCCCACCAGGATATCGGCGGTGCGGCACAGGCCGGCAAGATCGCGCGTTTTTGAGTGTGCTATGGTTACCGTGGCGTTATTGGCAAGAAGCATAATTGCGACAGGTTTGCCGCCGAGATTAGAGCGCCCCACCACAACGGCGTTCTTCCCTGAAATTGGAATGTTCATGCGCTCGAGCATCATTATAACGCCATGCGGAGTGCATGGAAGAAGCAGCTTCTGATCAAGCATGTCCTTCCAGCTTTTCGCGGAAGCCATGCGGCCGATGTTATAGGGATGAAGGCCGTCAACGTCCTTGGCAGGGTTGATAGCCTCAAGGCAGCGGTCGGACGAAAGGCCGGCCGGCAGCGGCAGTTGCAACAGTATGCCGTGAATGCGCGTGTCCGAATTACAGCGGCTAATGCAGGCTATTATCTCTTCTTCCGTGGAATTGGCCGGCAACGGGAAATGAAACGAGCGTATGCCGATCTCAGCGCAGGCCTTGATTTTGGACGACACGTACACCCGGCTGGCCGGGTCGTCGCCTACAAGAATGGTGGCAAGCCCGGGTTCTACGCCTTTTGATTTCAGCGCGGCGGCATCCCGCTTCAACTGCTCCCTGACTTGCGCCGACAGCTTTTTGCCGTCAATAATCTCCGCGCTCATTTTTCAATCCGTGCCCTTATGTAATTTTTTATTTTTGCGGTCGCTTCCGGGTTTACCTTGGAAAACTCCACGCCGTAGGCGCGCGTAAACACACTGCTCTTGGAATATACTATCTTCCCGAGAAGGTCGAACTCCCAGCCGTTTAACAGCGTAAAGCGCAGCAGGAATTTTTCGCCCTCGCGAAGGCGCTCGGTTGTTTCCAGCGCCATTCCGCCTTCGCTTAAATTAGTAATAAACCCTTTACCTAAACGTTTACAATTATCGCGCGAACATACGTCAAGCAAAACCGCCAGCCGTTTCCGCGGAGCTTTTCGCTGATCCTTCATTACTCCTCCCATTCTTTATACTTAAGAAAAGTTATCACGTCTACACGGTTAAAAGACATCAACGTGTCTCTTTAGCGTCTTGGGGTTGTCGTCGTCATTGCGAGCCCAAAGGGCGCGGCAATCTCGCTTTTCATCAGAAGCAACGTCGAGATTGCTTCGCTATCGCTCGCAATGACAAAGAGACACGGCATCAACACCTTCCCCCTCATCCTGACCTTCTCCCCGGCGGGGAGAAGGACTTATGTATAATCGCAAGCCTTAGGGGAGAGGGTATATAACTCTAAACGCCATAGCGTTTACGGGCGTGATCCAGAATGCGGCAGAGCAGGGCTTCGTACGTGGTGCCTTCCGCTTTTGCAACCAGCGGAAACACATCTATAAGCCCGAGGTTCGGCAGGGCATTACATTCCAGGAAATACGGCCGACCCGCTTCATCAACACGGATGTCAATCCGGCCGAAATCCCGGCAGCCCACGGCAATGTAGGTGCCGCGCGCGAGCTCGCGTATTTCATCGAGCAGTTTTTTGCCCGCGGGCGCGGGACACAGGTATTTTATATCGTTGTTTTCCACCCGCGCATGCGTATAAAACTCGTCCTTAAGGTCAACGTTGCCCATGATGGATATCTGCACGGGCTCGAGCGCCACGGCGCCGGCGCCGTTTCCGATAACCGCCACGGTAAATTCCTGGCCCGTAATAAACTCTTCAACCAGCGCGGGCTGATTGTACTGCCGCACAATTTTCAGCGCCTGCTCTTTAGCCTGTTCGAACGTACGCGCTATGGAGTCGTGGCTCAACCCCTTGGAAGTGCCTTCCTCGCTCGGCTTTACGATAACCGGATATTTAAGTCGGAAATTGTTCAAGTCCGACTCGTTTAACACTTCAACGAAATCAGGCGTGGCAAGCCCGTGGTGGCGCACAGCCATCTTTGCCACGGCCTTATCAAGCGTAATGCCCATGGCAAGCGCATCGGACCCGACAAATGGTATGTCGAATAACTCGAGTATCGCCGGCACCTGGGATTCGCGGTTGCGGCCATGCAGCCCTTCTGCAATGTTAAAAACTATGTCCCAGCGTTCGCCCGCCACCAATCTTTTAAGCAGGCTCTTCACGTGGCCGATGCGATCAACGGTATGGCCGCCGCTTTTAAGGGAATTGACTATCTCGGAGAGCGTCTGCTCGGAATCGAACTCCGCGTATTTGTCCGGCGCATCCCCGGGCGCCAGGGGATAATCGGCCTTGGCATCGTAAGTAAATCCGACACGTAACGGGTTCATGTTATTTTTCTTCCCCGGCCGCCGGTTCGATTTCTACTTCTTCCTTGGCCACGGTGGCGATTGCGGCCAGCTTGTCGCCCTCATCAAGCCGCACAAGGCGGACGCCCTGTGAATTTCTTCCTATCACAGAAACGTCTTTAACGGGCAGGCGGATTGTCATGCCTTTTTCCGTCATCAGCATAAGTTCGTCGCCGTCATTTGCTTTTTTTATGCCTACAACGTTGCCATTGCGGTCGCTGGATTTAATGTTGATAATGCCTTTGCCGCCGCGAGCGGTAAGCCGGTATTTCTCGACGTCGGTGCGCTTGCCGTAACCGTTCTCGGCCGCGCACAGCAGCACGTCCTTCGGCCCCACGGTCTCCATGCCCACTATTTCGTCATTGTTTTCCAGTTTCATGCCGCGCACACCGCGGCCAGAACGGCCTATGGGGCGGACTTCCTTTTCCTTGAAGTTAATCGCCATGCCGTGCCTGGTTGCAAGTATAATCTGCGCCTTGCCGTCGGTATGTTTCACGTCTATAAGCATGTCGCCGTCATCAAGCGTTATGGCGATAATGCCACCCTTGCGGGGATTGTCGAATTCCGTCAGCGGCGTTTTCTTTATCGTGCCGCGGCGGGTACACATTATAAGGTAGGATTCTTTTTCTTCTTCGAACGAGCGTATCGGTATGGCCGCGGTAATCTTCTCGTCCATGGAAAGCTGCACGAGGTTTACCACCGCCTTTCCCTTGGCCGCGCGGCCGCCCTCGGGTATCTCGTAAACACGGATCCAGTAAACCCTGCCCCTTGTGGTAAAGAGCAGCAGGTGCGAATGAGAGTTGGTGATAAACAGGCTCTCGATAAAGTCCTCTTCGCGCGTGGTCATGCCCGTGATGCCCTTGCCGCCGCGTTTCTGGGCGCGATAGGTGGTAACAGGCAGCCGCTTTATGTAGCCGGCGTGCGAAAATGTTACCGCAACCTCTTCTTCCTGGATAAGGTCTTCTATGTCAAGCTCCACCGTCTGCGCCATTATGCGGGTGCGCCGCTCGTCGCCGTATTTTTCCTTTAACGCGGCAAGCTCTTCCTTGATTATGGCAAGCACTTTGCGCGGGTCGGCGAGAATGGCCTTCAGGCGTTCGATGGTTTTGATCAGTTCAAGATACTCGTCTTCTATTTTCTTGCGCTCGAGGTTGGTAAGCTGCTGGAGTTTCATGTCGAGTATCGCCTGCGCCTGTATCTTCGAAAAATGGAACCGCTCCATCAACCGCATGCGCGCGTTGTCAACATCCTTGGATTCGCGGATGGTTTTTATCACCGCGTCCAGATGGTCAAGCGCAATCTTCAAGCCTTCAAGGATATGCGCGCGCGCCTCGGCTTTGGCCAGCTCGAACTTTGTGCGGCGCACCACGATAATCTTGCGGTGTTCTATATAATGGTGAAGCATCTCCTTCATGGCAAGCACTTTCGGCTTGTTGTTGACAAGCGCAAGCATGATAACGCCGAAGGATACCGCCATCTGGGTATGCTTGTACAACTGGTTTAATACTATCTGCGCGTTACCGTCGCGCTTTATCTCGATGACAACGCGAATGCCGTCGCGGTCTGATTCGTCGCGGATGTCCGATATATCCTCGATTTTCTTGTCGCGCACAAGGCCTGCTATGGTTTCAAGCAGCACCGCCTTGTTTACCTGGTAGGGAAGTTCGTTTACTATTATGGCCTCGCGGTTGCCTTTTAATTCTTCTATCTCGGCCTTGGCGCGTATCTTTATGGAGCCGCGCCCCGTTTCAAAATATTCCTTGATGCCGGCCTTGCCGTGGATGATGCCGGCGGTCGGGAAATCCGGCCCTTTGATTATCTTTAAAAGCTCGGTTATCTCGATGCCGGGATTGTCAATGTAGGCGAATATGCCGTCAATTACTTCGCTAAGGTTATGCGTGGGTATATTGGTTGCCATGCCCACGGCGATACCGGATGAGCCGTTGACAAGAAGGCCGGGCAGCCTGGCCGGAAGTATCACAGGCTCTACCATGGAGCCGTCGTAGTTGGGAACGAAATCCACGGTGTCCTTGTCAATGTCGCCGAGCATCTCCTCGGCGATTGAGTCCATGCGCACCTCGGTATAACGCATGGCCGCCGGGCTGTCGCCGTCTATGGAGCCGAAGTTTCCCTGGCCGTCCACAAGCGGGTAACGCAGCGAAAAATCCTGCACCATGCGCACCATGGAGTCGTAGACCGCCGTATCGCCGTGCGGATGGTATTTACCTAGCACGTCGCCGACCACGCGTGCCGATTTCTTGTAGGCCGTGTTGTGGCGAAGCCCCATCTCCTTCATGGCAAAAAGGATGCGCCGATGCACGGGCTTTAAGCCGTCGCGCACGTCGGGCAGCGCGCGCCCTACGATCACGCTCATTGCGTAATCAATGTAAGACGTTTTCATTTCATCTTCTATATCGCGCGGCAAAACGTTCGGGTTCTGCGGCGCCGCCGGCGCCTTATCCGGCAATTGTGAATTTTTAGGATCCTGTGTATCCGCCATTTTCCTTATTCCTCTCTTATTTTATTTCTTGTTAATAGCCGCTTCCTGATTCTCTTTATTTCTTTTTTCAATTCTGGCAGGTCGCCTTTTACGACATTAAATATCAGCGGATCTTTTTTCATAGCACGCGTATTTGTTCCGAAAGAATCCTGTCTTTCAGTAATGGATGCAGCGAACGATACGTAAGAATATCTATCTTCCTGTGAAGAGTTTTCGTTAACACGGATTCCAAATCAACCAGGTCGAGAAGGCTTTTCCTGCCTTCAAATTGTACCACAATATCAATATCACTATTCTGCGTATCATCTCCGCGAACTATGGAACCGAATAATGCCGCACGATTTACATCAAAGCGCTTAAGCACCGGCACTATTTTGTGCCGGATCATTTTAATACGCCGGTTGATACTTTTGTTCGTTTTCATTTTTTCGTCATATATCAAGATTACGGACTTCCTGGGCGTGGGTTTCTATGAACAGGCGGCGGGGTTCGACGCGGTCGCCCATGAGTGTCGTAAATATGTGGTCGGCTTCCACGGTGTCCTCAAGCCGCACCTGAAGTAATATGCGTTGCGCGGGGTCCATTGTCGTTTCCCATAACTGCCCCGGGTTCATCTCGCCCAGGCCTTTGTAGCGCTGTATGGTGGCGCCCTTGCGCCCAAGCGTCCTTATTGTATCTATAACTTCAACGGTGCTCAAAAGATCAAAAACGTCGTCGTCTGTTTTCATGCGGTAAATGGGCTTGGCGGCGCGTTCGCCGTACCTTTCGATGTCCAGGCCCGCCGCTTCCAGTTTTTTCGCAAGCGCATCTATCTTGGGCAACTCCCACAGGTCTTTAACCTGGGTTCCAAGCTCGTCCTCGGAAACCTCAAGCGGCAGTTCGCCCGCGCTTCTCATGGCCTCTTCCTTCTTCTGGAGGAACTCGTTTTTAAATTCCTTCCATTCCTTGTCCGAGAAAATGTAACGCGGGCAGCCGTCCGCCGGGTCGTCAATACGGTAAAGCGGCAGAGTGCCTTTCTTTTTAAAGTCCATGTAATCTTTCCAGCCCATGTTCTTGCGCGCGAGTTTCTTCGTAAGCCCGTCCAAATCGTTTAACGTATGAACAACCTGCGCCAGTTTCCTGGGCTCCAGCGGCTCCGACTGCTTCCCGTTGGAAAGGGTCATGAACTCTACGCCGTCAAGCCCTTCCGAGAACAGGAACTTATCCAATTCCTCGTCGGAATGCAGGTACATCTCCTTCTTGTTTTTCTTCACCTTGTACAGCGGTGGCTGCGCTATATATATGTAGCCGTTATCTATAAGCGGCGTCATCTGCCGGTAGAAGAACGTAAGAAGCAGCGTGCGGATATGCGCGCCGTCAACGTCGGCATCCGTCATGATTATGATCTTGTGGTAGCGCGCCTTCTCAAGGTTGAACTCTTCCTGGCCGATCCCGGTTCCGATGGCCGTTATCATGGTGCGGATTTCCTCGTTTGTAAGTATCTTTGTAAGGCGCGATTTCTCAACGTTAAGAATCTTACCCTTAAGCGGCAAAATAGCCTGAAACGCCCTATCCCGCCCCTGTTTCGCGCTATTGTGAACAAATA
>MGVF01000008.1:25427-25830 GCA_001800355.1 Elusimicrobia bacterium RIFOXYA2_FULL_50_26 | reverse complement strand
CTTGCAAACGCCTTCTACGTAAAAAAAGATACCATCGCGCCGGTTGTGGCCGATAACCAGTCGGGGGACGACAGTTGGCGCGCAACTGACCCGGGCGCAATTTATGACGTGGATTTCGCCGACCGCGGCGGCTCGCGGCTGAAGAATATATTATACAGCGTCTCATCGGCAACGGGCGGCGTAATCATCGGCTGGACGCCCGTGGCGCTGTCCGTCAATGCCACCTTCTACTCCGGCAACTGGGCGCCGGATTTCGCGGCGCTTTCACCGGGATATAACTACGTTTCGGTGATGGCCGTTGATTTTGCCGATAACACCACCACTTACGCTAACGCCTTCTACGTCAAGAAGGATACCGCGGCTCCACTCGTCAGCATAGGCGGCGCGCTCTCGGGCGGCGACA
>MGVF01000008.1:0-25379 GCA_001800355.1 Elusimicrobia bacterium RIFOXYA2_FULL_50_26 | reverse complement strand
CACTATACAGTATTGCGTTTACACCGGGGCAAATTATACCGGCAGCCTTAAAACAGGCTGGACAAATTTAGGGGGCACGCCGCCGCTCGGCGTCTCATCCTATGAAACCGACTGGCCTGTCAATTTCACGGCGCTTGCCGAAGGCGGGACAAATTACGTTTCCGTGCGCTGCTGGAGCATCACGGGCGCCACCGTAACATACACCGATTGTTTCAAGGTATTCAAAGACGTTACAAACCCCGGTATAATAGACCCGGCCCCGGGCGACGATGCGCTATGGCGCTCGTCGAATGCGGCAACTTACAACGTAGATTTCGTTGACCAGCCCCAAACCGGCTCAGGCCTGGGGCTGTTCCATGTGCGCATAACGTCAGGCGCCGGCCAGGGCGGAACCGTATACCAGGAGTGGGCGTCCCAGGGGCTTAACAGCGGAACCACGTATTACAACACAAACTGGCCGCTTGCCAAATCATCGTTCGATGCGATGAGGGAGGGAAAAAATTACGTATCGGTACGCATCTTCGACCGCGCGGGGAACTATTCGGATCTGACGGACGCATTTTTTGTAAACAAGGATACCACGCCCCCGGCGGCGACAAACCTGCAAGCCGGCGATACGCTATGGCGCAGGGCAAACGACGGCAGCTACCACGTGGAATTTTTCGACACGCCTCCTGCCGACGGCTCACGGCTCGACCGCTTCCAGGCGCGCGCCTCTACGGTTGCGGGCGGAACGGGGCCATGGCTTGCCGACTGGGCTGATACCGTGCTTGCGATAAACACCACATACTACACCAGCCCATGGCCTGTAACCTCATCCACCTGGGAACTTCTCGGCAACTGCACAAATTTCATTTCGCTTCGCGCAGCCGATACCGCCGGCAACTTTTCAGCGACGCTCGCGGACGCTTTCTTCATACTCAAAGATACCCAGGCGCCCGTGATAACGGATTCGCAGGACGAAACAACCGAACCCTGGCGTGCCTCAAACCCGGGCGCGGCATGGAATATCGGATTTGCGGATAACGTCTCAAAACTGCATACAGCCCAGTTTTCGTCACTGCCATCCCTGCCGTGGACAAACATATTCACAGCCACCGGCGCCGCATCCGTAACCTCGCCATGGGACATCGGCGCCGCAAACTGGGATCTGCTGCCCAACGGAACAAGCCACGTATCGGCACGCGTATGGGACACGGCCGGCTCTACAGCCACCGCATTAAACGTATTCGTAATCAAAAAAGATACCGCGGGGCCGTCTGTAATTGACAACCAGGCCGGTTACGACAACTGGCTGGCCGCAAATCCCGGCAGTGTGTGGAACGTGGATTTTGAGGATAACCTTGCGCTTCTTTCAACCGCGGCCTACCGCATATCATCAGGCACGCAGCTGGCCGGCGCGTTAACGGAATGGACCACAATTTTTGCCGGAATAAACCAGCCGCTGTATTCAACGAACTGGGGAATAAATGCCCTTAACTGGGAACTTACCGGCGAAGGGACGTCTTACGTTACGGTGCGCGCCTTCGACAACCTTGGCAACTCCGCCACGTATTACGACGTATTTCATGTGCGCAAGGACACCTCAAACCCAACCGCGGAAAATCACCAGGCGAACACGATGGTACAGGATCCCGGCGGAATTGACTCAATTGACATTGATTTCTTCGACACCGGAAAATCGCTTCTGTCGAACGCGGAATACACAATCCGCCCGTCAACAGGCCTTCCAGGCTCATATATAGTAAACTGGACTGCGCTCGCGGAAGGGATAAACGCCACATATTATGCAGACAACTGGAGCATGAGCGTTTCTTTCAGCGCACTGCCGAACTTAACCACGTCCTACGTTTCGGTGCGCGCAAGCGATTTCGCCGGGAACACCACCACGTGGGTTGACGCCTTCGCGCTTTACAAGAACGCGCTCGGGCCGTCGGTCATGGACAACCAGTCAGGCGACGACAACTGGCGCGCATCGGCCGAAGGCATAACCTATAACGTGGATTTCCAGTCAAACTCCGGAGAGGAACTCACGTATTTTGAAGTGTTGATATGCTCCGGCGCAGGCCGCCCGCAGGACAAGATAACGGCAAACTGGTTTACGCTTGCGGAAAACCTTCAAACAGTTTTATATACCGACGACTGGGCAATACCTGTCTCAACATTCAACGCCCTGCCGCAGGGCATCAACTACGTATCCGTGCGGATACACGACGCCGTTCCTTCCTCAACCACGATCTCGGACGTTTTCTATATTAAGAAGGACACCGCCCCGCCGCTGATAACATCCCTGCAAGCCGATGCCACATTTTTCGCCGCAGCCGCCGGCGCGCTCTATAACGTGGATTTCAACGACGCGGGCGCGGGCGTAACAAACGCGCAATATCTAATTTCTTCTTCCTCGGCGGACCCGGAAGGCACGGCACCCGGCGGCTGGGCTACCATCTTTACCCAGGCTCCGGCGCCGTCATACACGGCTGACTGGCCGCTGGCCGCCTGGCCGCTTTTACAGGAAGCGGCGACCAATTATATATCCGTGCGTGCGTACGACGCGCTTTTGCAATGCGCCACCGCTTACGCGGCATTTTACGTGTTGAAGGATACGACGCCGCCCGATGTTCCGTCGTTAACCGTGCCTGCCGCGAACGCTTTATTATCTAACGGAAATATTAATTTCCAGTGGAGCGCATCCGCGGATTACCGCTCAGGCATGGCATCATATACCCTGGAACTGGCTACGGCCGCGGATTTCTCCGGGCTTGTCATATCAAGCATTACGCAATTAAATTCGGCAACGCTCTCCCCCGGCGACGGCACGCGTTTCTGGCGGGTGCGCTCATGCGATGCGGCTGGCAACCTTTCTTCCTGGAGCCAGCAGCGCTCGTTCCTGCTCGACACCTCGCCGCCCTCGATAACGGATAACCAGCAGGGATACGACGTCTGGCTTTCTTCAGATCCCGGCAACGCCTGGAATATCGCCTTCGGGGACATCGGCTCCGGGCTTACAACCGCCCAGTATAAAATTCACGACGCGGCAGGCGAAGGCGGAGCCATTGTATGCGACTGGCAGAATATTTTTACAGTTGCCGCAGGCACGGCCGCATACGACACAAAATGGTCGGTGCTGTTCTCATCGTGCAGCGAGGGGTATAACTATGTTACCGTGCGTTGCTTCGACCGCATAGGACTGTCCTCAACCACGGTTGACGCCTTCTTTATAAAGAAAGACACGTCCGCGCCGGGAGTTTCGGCAAACGCGGAAGCCGGCGGCGACAGCACGTGGCGCAGCGCGGCGAAAACAGGCGGTTACAACGTTGATTTTGCGGACGCAGGCTCAGGCCTGGACGATATAGAGTATGCGGTTTCAACGGGCACGCTTCTTTCCGGCGGGCTGAAAATCGCGTGGACGCCGGTCGCAAGCAACCTAAACCAGGGAACCTACACTACAGACTGGCCCGTCAATTTCGTCGGCATGCAGGAAGGCGGAACTAATTATGTATCCGTAAGGCTAAAAGACATGCTTTCGAACACCAGCACTTTCTACGATCTTTTCTTCGTGCGAAAGGACATAACCAAACCTTCCATCGCAAGCAACATGAGCGCCGGCAGCGACAGCACATGGCGCGCCTCAAATCCCGGCGCCATATATAACGTGGACTTCAACGACCTGCCCGGCGACGGCAGCGCGCTGTCGAAACTGGAGACGAAGGTAATGCTCTCGCCGTTATTGGCCGGCGCCACGGTGTGGGACTGGACGGACGCCATTCTTTCCATGGGCGCAACCTTTTACGCCGCGGACTGGGCGCTTTCGTTCGATTCGCTCGCCGAAGGTAAAAACTACCTTTCCGTGCGAATATTCGACGGCGCGGCAAACTACGACTCGCTGCCGGACGTATTCTTCGTCCTTAAGGATACCACGCCGCCGGTAGTTGTAGTAAACCAGGCCGGAGACGACACCTGGCGTTACGAGAACAACGCGACGTATAACGTTGATTTCCGCGATGCCGCATCCGGCTCCGGCATAAGCAGCTTTGAGGTGCGCGCGTCAACCGTGCAGGAAGGCGCGCCCTGGCTTACGGACTGGGTGGTTGCAACCACAACCAATACATATATATATACGCGCGACTGGCAACTGCCGGCGGCGGTATGGAACGAACTGCATTCATCCGTTACAAATTACATCTGGCTGCGCTCGTACGATTTCGCGGGCAACGTTTCAACCGCGACGGGATTTGCGTTCTACGTTAAAAAAGACACCGCCGGCGTAAGCATTGCAAATAACGAAACCGGGCAAGACCCGCAATGGCGGGCGGCGAGCCGCGCTTATAACGTTGATTTTTATTCCGCCGGCAGCGCACCCCTTGCCGCAGCCGAATACAGCGCATGGACGGGTGAAGATTTCACAGGCGACAACGCTGTGGGATGGTCAGCCGTGCCGGGATTTACGCAAGGCGCAGAGTTTACCGGAAACTGGGCTATTGACAATTTCAGCCAATTACGCGACGGCGCGACCAACTGGGTCTCGGTGCGCTGCTGGAATACCGCGGGCGCAACGGTTACGGCAGCCGATGTTTTCTTCGTCCTGAAAGATACTACGCAGCCGGCATCGCCTTCGCTGCTTGCTCCGCTCAACGCCGCGGCGACAGGCCAGCTTACCGTCGCATTCGACTGGCAGGACTCAAACGATCTTGCATCCGGCACGTCATCTTATTATCTCGAAGTATCCGGCGATTCGGGTTTCATCACGTTGGCCGCCGGGGCCACCAGTTACGTTTCGTTCCAGGCTGTTACGCTTGCCATGCAATCAACATACTACTGGCGGGTAAGCGCGTTCGACGCGGCAGGCAACCGCTCCGGCGCCTCAAGTGTTTACAGCTTGCAGGCGGACACAAGCAGCCCGCAGCCGCCAACGCCACTGTCGCCTCTTGACGACAGCGCCACAAATTACATGAATCAGTCGTTCTCATGGCAGGAGGCGACTGACGAAGGCCCTGCCGGAATTTCCGGCTATCTGCTTGAGATCTCGACAAGCCTCTCCTTCATACCCGTCTCCACGTCAACACCGGCCGGCGCGAGCGGAAAAACGATTGCGCTTGCAACCGGGCTTTGGCGCTGGCGGCTGTCCGCGATTGACCGCGCCGGCAATTACAGCACGCCATCCCCGGCGTGGGCGCTTGTCGTTGACACCGTGCCGCCGCAGGCCGTAACACTGCTTACGCCCGCCCCTGTTGCAATATCAAGCGTTACTTACGCCTCTTTCTCCTGGAACGGCGGCAGCGATGCTCCGGCGGGAATAGCCGGATATGAAACTACCGTCGCAACCTCTCAGGCCTTCACTTCTTTAGCATGGAGTTCCGCAACGGCCTTAACCGGCGCCGCCACGTATTTCAGCCAGGGCACGTACTACTGGCGCGCCAGGGCGCTGGATGCGGCCGGCAATTACGGCGCGTATTCGTCCACATACTCGTTTATCATTGACACAAGCGCGCCCGCCTCGCCCGCTTTGAGCGCGCCTTCTGACGACAGCGATACCAACGCGCTTTCCAAAACATTCCAATGGACGCCGCAGACGGACGCGGGGCCGGCCGGCATATTGGAGTATGAGTTATACATTTCCACTTCCTCAGACTGCCAGCCAGTTTTAAGCAGCTCGGCAACATCGTTGACAGGCGTGCCCGTAACCTTCGCCTCCCAGGGCAAATACTACTGGCGCGCACGCTCAAAGGACAAAGCTTACAATTATTCCGACTACTCATCCACGTGGGCTGTAACGATAGATACGACAGCTCCCGTTATAACGGATTACCAGCAAGGCGACGACGCCTGGCATAGCGAGGCAAGCAGCCTCTATAACGTGGATGCATTCGATACTCCCGGCGCCGACGGCTCCGGAATATCCTATTTCCGCTATATCGTTTACGCCTCAACTACACAGGCCGGCGCGCCCTCGGGCAACGCAGTGTCCGGATGGCAGACTATTTACAGCACAACGCTCGCCCATGCCGTTACGTATTACGCGGACAACTGGGACATATCGCAAACCTTCCCGATACTTGGACAAGGCTATAACTTCGTTTTTGCGGCAGCCTCGGATTTCGCGGGCAACGCCTCTTCAACGGAAACTTATGCCTTCCACGTAAAAAAAGATACCGGGGCGCCGTATATTGCAATAAACGAAACCGCAGCGCCCTCATGGCAAAAAGAAGGAAAAACTTACGACGTGGACTTTCTGGATGCCGGCGCGGGCGTGAGCGTCTCATCCTGCACGGCGTGGACGGGGCAATCAATGACGGGAACGCAAAGCCTTGGCTGGGCTACCATTATTGACAGCAGCACCGCCGTTACGAACTACAGCGACAACTGGCCGCTGGCCTTTGATCTTCTGCTGCCCGGCACAAATTACGTTTCATTGCGGCTTTCCGACGCGCTTGGCCAGCAGTCAACTTATTACGACGTATTCCGCGTATTGAAAGACACCATCGCGCCCGCCGCCGTTACGGATCTCGCGGCCTCGCCCGCCGCAGGCGCGGGCGGGTTAAACCTGCAATGGACCGCGCCCATAGACGATCTTCTTACCGGCGGCGCAACCGATCCGGTGAAAGCATATCTTGTTAAATACAAAACCACCGCCTTCAGCGGCCGCGACGACGCGCTTACAAGCGGAACCACGTTCCAGCAAAGCTGGCAGCCGGCCGTGCCTCATTCACATGAGCAGCGCCTGGTTACCGGCCTTAGCGAAGGCGTAACATATTATACAGGTATATTAAGCATTGATAAGGCCGGCTCAATATCAGCGGCCGTATCCACGGCCTCGGCAACGGCCACGCGGGTAGCGCCGGCGGCCATCACTTCACTGGCCGCCTCAATAGGCGATTTCCCGGGAGAAATAAAACTTTCATGGATAGCGTCCGGCGACAACGACCGCGAAGGCCAGGCAAGCGGCTACCTGGTAAAATACTCATCAAACCCTATCGGCAACGAAACCGATTTTGCAAACGCCGCAACCTATACGCAAGCCTGGGCGCCGCTTACCGCGGGCGGGAGGGAAGAACAGGTATTGCAGGGACTTACCGCCGGCAACACCTATTTTGCCGCCGTAAAAGTTTTTGACGGCGCCGGGAATTATTCCGTTATCTCAAACACCGTTTCAACCAGCGCGGCGCCATCCGGCCCCGCCTCAGGCATGATAACATTCGGCGAAGGAACTAACGCAACGCCCAAATACCGCGCCTGGACCGGGGCTAGCTGGAATCCGGAACCGCCCGCCTTGCCGCAGTCGTGCCTCAGCGCGGCGGCAAACACGCGTTACATGCGCCTGAAATCATGCAACATAGTAAGAGACCAGAAAATACTCGGCCTGCTCGCTTACGACGGCTCCGCCGCTCCCGACGGCAACCTTTTTGTCCAGTTATGGGACGGCCAGGCCGGCACATGGACTGATCTGGGACAGATGAACTCGGCCTCGGGAAACATGTACAGCGCATATCGCGGCTTCGACATAGCCTACGAGCAGAATTCCGGCAGGGCGCTTATCGTTTACGGTAACGGGACGGCCGGCCAATTATCTTACCGGCTATGGAGTTCCACGCAGGGCGCATGGGTGGGCAACGCACAAACGTTGCCGCTTTCAGGCACAAGCGGCAACGTTTACTGGGTAAAATTGTCCGCGCGCCCCAACTCCGACGCGATAATGCTTGCCACGCTCGATGCCAACTCCGATATTTTTGCCGCGGTCTGGAACGGCGCGGGCTGGGTTAACACAAGCACGAAAACGCTGACCGCGGCAGCCGCGATCGCCACCGAAAAATGTTTCGACATAGAATGGGAACGCCAATCCGGCAGGGCCATGGCGCTCTGGGGCGAGGGAACTTCCACGAGATACTCGCTATGGTCGTCAACCGCCGGCGCATGGACTGTTCTCGGAACCGCAGGCCCAAACATAGCGGCAACAGCAAACTGGATATCGCTTGCCGCAGACCCGTCATCCGACCGGCTGGCATTAAGTTCGGTTGACGGATCAAGCGACTGGAATATAGTAATATGGAACGGTTCACAATGGCCGGCCGCACTGGGTACAGACTGGGCGGAACCAGCCACGACACTGGAAACCAACGCCGCCCGCTGCGCCGAAATAGCATGGGAAAAAGACTCCGGCAAGTGCCTGGCCGCAGGCGCCGCGACGGCAAACGCACTTTATTTTAACTGGTCATTGTGGACATCAGGCAGCGGCTGGTCGGCGCTCGCACCGGATACTTACAACTGGGCTGATGACTTGAATTATGTGGAATTAACGGCAGATCCGAACACAAGCAAGATACTCGCCCTCGGCATAGACATAACCGGTTCGCTTAGAACGCGCAACTGGTCCGGCTCCTGGAGCGGCGGATCGGCGCACACTTCCGCGGTATCCGGATGGACGAGCGGCTCGAACCTTGCTTATCAGCCGGCACAAATCGCGCTGGAATTGCACGACACCTCAAGCCCCGGCATCAGCAATAACCAGTCAGGCGACGCCGCATGGCGCCGCGCAAGCGCAAGCTACAATGTTACGTTCAATGATGCCGGCGGCTCCATGCTTGCAAGCGTGCGCACCGCCGTATATACAAAGTCCGGGCTGCTGGACAGCAACAAGATTAAAGATTTTTCCGCCGGAGACGCTGAACTGGCCGGCATGAACACCGATCTGTGGACCAGCTCGTGGGCGCTTTGCGGCACAACGTGGGGATTGCTCGCTCCCGGAACAAACTACATCTCGGTAAGAATATTCGACGGCGTCGGCAACGACAACACCGCTTACGACGCATTCTACATCTGGAAAGATACCCAGCCGCCGTCAATAACAAATAACGAAGCGGGCGGCGACAACACATGGACAAACGCAGGGCGCAGCTATTCGCTCTCGTTCAACGATCAGGAAACGTTATCAAAGCTTGACCTTGTGCAGTACTGCGTTTACTCAGGCCCCGCCCAATCCGGAGAGCAGATTCTAAACTGGACGTTCGTTGCCGGACCCGGCGCAAACGTTGCGTCGCACGCCGGCCTTTCGCTTAATTTCGAGCTGCTTGCGCACAATACGAACTACGTATCGGTGCGCACCGCAGACATAGCCGGCAGTTCCGTAACCATAGTGGACGCCTTCCGCATTTTAAAAGACACCCAGGCCCCGGCCGCCATCACGGATCTTGCCGCAGCCGCCGGGCCATACCGCGGCACTGTACAGCTAAGCTGGCGCGCGCCCGGCGACGACGGCCAAACGGGTGAAAATTCGCGCGGCGGCTATACAATAAAATTAGCCACCTATGCGCTGACAACTGAACAGTTATTCGCCGGCGCAGGCACGTGGACATCGGCGATGGCCGCCTCATCTCCCGGCGCACAGGAGTCCGTTATAGTAACCGGCCTTGAAGTCGGCGCCACGTGGTTCTTCGCCGTAAAAACGCGGGACAAGGTTCCAAACTGGGCTGCCGTTTCAAATTCCACAGGAACGTTACCGCGCACCCAGAACGTTTACATAAATGAGGTATTCGCATCGGCCCCGGCCGGCAGCGACTGGGCGGAGCTTTACAACAATACGGAAAATACCGTCTCACTGGACGGCTGGAAGCTTTATTACAACCAGGGAACGGTGGATGCGCCCGCAAGCGAGGCCGCGTTATGGACGGGAACGGCCGGCGACAGCATTGCGTCCGGGGCATTGCTTGTCATTAACGGGCTTGACGTCAGCGCGGACGGCGGCACACATCTTAAGTTAACCGACGGCGCGGGGCGCACCGTTGATACGGTGCAGTGGCCTGCGCTTGCGGCCGGCAACAGTTTTGCGCGTATTGACGACGGATGCGCCGAGTACCTGGAGATAGACCCGACACCCACAAAAGGGTACGCCAGTTCCATAAGCACCGCGCCGGTTAAGATAAACGAAGTGGATTACGCCTCGGCCCAGCAGTTCGTGGAGTTTTATAATATCTCATCCGATACGGCAGCCCTGGCGGGCTGGAAACTGCGCAACGGCAACAACACGGCTTTCACGTTTACGCGAAAAGTGTACCCGGCATCGTTTAACGGAATAGCCTTCTCGTCGGTAGACAACGGCGGAAATTCCTGGACGGACAGCATGGGTTCGGGCGGGCTTTCCGGCATGGCGGACTTCCTGGCTCTTGAAAACGAATCAGGCCAGGTTGCGGACCGCGTTACATGGAGATCCGGCGCCAACGCATCCTACTATACATATAAAGCGGCGCCCGCTCCATTTACAACCGCGGCCCCGGGCGAAATAATTGCGCCCGCTACAATAGGCAGGAAACCTTACGAAGGCGCGGACTCAGGGAACGATTTCGCCGATTTTGGTTCATTCGCCGCGCCATCGCTCGGAGCGCGCAACACGAACGGCACGCCCGCGCCGGCAAACAGCCTCTCTTACCCGCAATCATCCTCATACCTGCCGCGCAACTTTAAAATTGACCTTACCCTGGGCGCGGACTCATCCGCCGGCGCGAACGATACTCTGTGGTTTATCCGCGCAAGCGGCGCCGCCGACGCCGGCTCGCCTCACGTATACAGGCTTGCCGACTTAAGTTTTATATTAAGCGATCTGAACGTACAGACAACCATACAATCCGGCACGGCGTTTTACGATATGGACGGACATGCGCTTTCGGACGGCGCCATCTACAAAATTATTCTTAACGCCGACAGCGCGGCCGGCGAGGCGCCGCAGGTGGTACGCACATCGGTATATTACGACGGCACTGTCCACCGCGCCGCTATTCGCTCCGTCACGCCTCCGGTGGCAAACGCCGGCGCAAAGACGGGATTGGCGGGATTTGAACTCATCAATCAATCGCCCGCGGGCGCAAACAATATCGAACTTGAATCCGTTGATATCCGGTTCGAACTAAATTCCGGCGATGAGCCGCTGACAACCGGACAGGCGCAGGCGCTTTTCAACGAGATACTGCTTGTGGCCGACAACGAAACCCGCGGCACGCCCGGCTTATACCAGGCCGACATAGACACCTACACTCTTGTATCAATAGAGGGAACAAACATTATTCTTGACAGCTCAGGCGTAATAACGCTGCCGGTTCTGGACCCCGAGGCGGCGCAAACCACCGTTTCAGCCGGAGCTGCGCGCACTTATTTTATCGCGGCGCGCCTTGGCGAATCGGCTCAAAACACGAACTCTTTCAGGGCGCGCATAATATCGTCGTCGCACACTGCCTGGCGCGATGCCGAAAGCGACGTGATTCAACCGCCGTCAGGAAATGAAATACTGATTTCAAGCCCCACAATAATACTGCCGGCACAGCCGCCAGCGGGAAGCTCATACCCCGCTACGATAACGTCTGCCGCAACCGGGATTACGGGCGCCATACTCTTAAGTGAATCCATGGATACCGCGTTTGCCGCAACCTCGGGCGGGAAGTTGTGCGCGCTTAAAGAGGACGGCACGCCGAAGTGGACGTTCGACGCGGGAAGCCCGATAGTAAATTGTTTTGAAACCGGCTCATTCTACATAGAAAGCGATACTTACGTTTACGTCGCAACCCAGGCCGGGCTTTTATACAAGATTAAGGATACGGGCGCCGCCGCGCAGGACGCATGGGGCGCGCCGCGCAATTTCGGGTCGGCCATAACGTCCGACATACAATACAACACCAACCCGCCATTCTACCTTTACCTGGGAACATCGGAAGGGAAACTCTTCAAGTTTTCGACCGAGGGAAGCGATGCCCCGGGCTGGAATACAAACCAGGGAATTACCGGCGCGATAAAAGGGTCGCCGGCCGTTGACGAATACAGCGCAGGAGTAAACGCCGCATGGACGGTAACCGACGAAGGCGGGATTTACAGGCTTAACAACGTTGACGGCGGTATAACAGTCTCGACGACAACTACGGGGACAATAAACAGCTCGCCGTTCCTGATAGCGGGATACTCCGACCCGTCGCGCAACACGCACGACATATATTTCGGCGACACCGACGGCTACCTGCGCGCCCGCACCTCGGCCAACCTCTACACGCTGCCCGCCAACTGGCAGGACGTTTATGTCAGCTCGCCGCTGCAAAGCACGCCCGTCTACGGCGACCGGACGCGCTCCATATATTTAGGCGCGGATAACGGCAATTTCTATTGCGTTGACGCATCCTCGGGCGGCATATACTGGACGTTCCGCACGCAGGGACCAATCCGCACGACACCGATTTACTACCGCGGCTGGGATGCCGCCGATAAAGGAAGGATTTATTTCGGCTCCGACGACGGATATTTCTACGGCCTCGACGCGCTGACAGGCCAGCTTTTGCCAGATTTCCCGATCGCCACCGGCGCCGAGATACGCGGCTCACCCACGATGTGCCTGCGCTATGATCAATACGATAATTTAATTCTACCTGTCCCTCTATATTTCGGCTCCAACGACGGCAAAGTATATTGCGTAGAAATTAATCCCTAAAGAGGCGGTACATAGTAGATAGTACACAGTACATAGTACATGGATGGGCGTGGAGGAGATTTTGTTATGATGAGATACTTTATACGGTTTGCTGTTATTTTATCTATGTACCATGTACTATGTACTATGTACTGCTTCTCCGCCTCCTGGCCGCTGTTTCGTGCCGGCGCCGGGCGCACCGGCGCGCCGGCTGAAGAGGCGCGGCCGGCGCTTGTCCCGCAGTGGAATTTTACGATACAGGGAGAGTTCGTCTCCTCGCCCGTAGTCTACAAGGACGTGGTTTACTGCGGCGGAAGGGACGGCTCCGTATGGGCATGGGACGGTTTCACCGGCGAACCTATCTGGCAATACTCGGCATCCGACTGGGTGGACGCAACCCCTTGCGTATCCTCGGACACCGTATTTGTCCCGTCGCGCGATAAATATGTATACGCTTTCGACCGCCTTGGCGGCGACGTAAAATGGACGGCCTACACCGGATCGCTGGACTGCTCCTCGCCGCTGCTTTACGACGGGAAGCTCTACCTTTTAAGCGGCGCACCGGAGAGAAAAGCCTACGCCATCGGCGCGCGCGACGGCAGCATTATCGCCTCATATTCAATAAGCCAGTTCTCATTTTCTTCGATCGCGCGCCGCGAAAACCTGCTTTACTTCGGGACGAATGACGGCAGGTTCAGTTGCATGAACGCGGATACCGGACAGGTTCAATGGTCTGTTCCCACGCGCGGCGGTATTTTTTACAGCACACTTGCCTGCGGCGACGATGCGGTATACGCCGTATCCGGCGGCGATGAGCGGAGGCTCTTCTGCCTTGATCCCGGCACAGGCGATATACTATGGCAGTCCGGGGAAATCGTTGACCCATCGGACCCCGTATCGTCAGTAGTATCATCAGTTGCGCTGGGGGAGGACAAAGTATTCGTAGCAAGCACTGTCTGCGACGAACTTAAACTTTTTGCGTTCCCGCTTACCGGCACAACGCCTGTAAGCCCTCTCTGGTCAACGCCGATAGGCACGCCGCACCCGGCCGGGATTATTTCATCGCCCGCTGTCGCCGGCAACACGATATACGTCGGTTCCGGCAACGGATTCCTGTACTGCATAGACTCATCAAGCGGCCAGTACATCGCACCCGCCACGGGCGCGTTGACCGATACGCCGACGGGCTACTATTTATGTTACAGCGCAAGTTATTCCACCGGCATAGTCGCCTCGCCCACCGTATCCAACGGCCGGGTATACGTCGGCACTTCCGACGGTAATTTCTGGGCGTTGAAAGCGAGGCAGGCAACCGCCATATCTTATCCCGATAACGATGAAACTGTCATAGGCGGCAGCGAAATTCTCGGCACCGCGGAAAACCCCGATTTTTCCGCATACCGTCTGGAATACGGCCGCGGCATTGATCCCGCCTCATGGACGGAATTTGCCGCAGGCACCGCGCCGGTAAGCTCGGGCGCGCTCGGCGCCTGGAACGCCGCATCGCTCGACGACGGAGTTTACAGCATACGCCTCAGCGTAAACGACGGCGTTTTCTCGCGCGCTGTCAACAGGGTTACATTGAACAATGCGCCGCGCCCCCCGTCCGGCCTTACGGTGGCGGATACTCTTTTCGACGGCGGGGGAAACCTGACACTCTCGTGGAATATCTCCGGCGACGACGGAACGGGCGATAACGACGTGGCGGGCTACCGTGTATACAAAAGTTCTTCCGGCGCAGGCTATTCTCTTGCCGCAGAGGTTGCAAAAGGCGCGGCCGGCTACACGGACTCAAGCTGCCCGGCGTACACGACATGGTACTACTACGTAACTTCTTTCGACGCCTTAAGCGAATCCGAAGCTTCCGGAGTTGCCAGCGGCTTCTCTCTTGTTGACGGCGTCGAGATAACGCCCGCAAACGGCGGCACCGTGCGGCTTGAGTCCGGCGGCCTGATAACCGAGGTCGTCATAGAGCCGAACACCGTCGCGGAAACCGTCTGGGTAGGCATCCGGATACCGGAATCTCCGACGGACGAAGGAATACCCGTCAGCGCCGGCGCCACCGCCATAACGCGCGAATTCGGGGTAACGCCGGCGGGCACTAAATTTTTGAAACCCGTTACCGTAAAAATACCTTACCGCGAATCCGATATCGCGGGCATGAAACAGGAAAATTTACGGATTTACTGGTTCGATGAAACAAGGGCTGCATGGCGCATCGTCAACACGTCCGACCCGCTGGCTGAAAGCGGCCGCGTCTGGGCGCAACTGCCTCATTTTTCGCTCTACCGTATCATGGAGTACCTGCCCGGGAGGGAAGAATTGTTGAACGCCGACATGGCCTACAGCTACCCCAATCCCGCCAGGGGCGGCACGCTGGCATTCAAGTATTACCTCGGCGACAAGGCCGACGTGACGGTTGATGTATACAACGTGGCGGGCGAGCTGATAGCTCACATTGAAAAAACCGGAAACCCCGCCGGAATAGTCTCTGAAATGGAATGGAACATCTCCGGCATTGCCAGCGGCACATACATATACCGCATCGAAGCCCGCAGCGGCTCAAAAACCAAAGCAATAAAGAAAAAACTGGCGATTATTCATTAGACAAGAGGAACATAATGCACAACCATACCCGCAGCGTTTTACTTATCTGCCTGCTTGCATACGCACCCGCAACCCGCCTCAACGCCGTTACGATTCACCCAAATGCCGGCACTACCTCGGCGGGGTTTTTGAAACTCGGCATTGGTTCGCGCGCAACGGCCATGGGCGGCGCTTTTACCGCGCTTTCCGACGACGCATCCGCATTATACTGGAATCCGGCCGGCCTTGCGCAACTCAGGGAACCGGAACTTCTCGTCGTGCATAATGAGTCCTTTGAAAGTATCCGCCACGATGCGGCGCTCTTCGCACAGCCGCTGCGCAGGCGCGGCGTGTTTGCAGCCGGGCTTTACGGGCTTTATACCCCAAACGACATCGAGCGCCGCTCCGGACTCAACGAAACCGACCCCTACGAGCCGCTCTCGCCCGTGGAGGGATATTTCCAATCCTACGACATCGCGCTTCACCAGGCATACGCGCGCAGCCTGGGGCCGCGCCTCGACGTCGGAGCGGGCTTAAAACTTATCCGGCAAACCATTGACACGGAATCCGCCTACGGCGCGGCGCTGGATTTGGGTATAATTTACAGGCACACAAGCCTGCCGCTTACCCTGGGATTTGCCGCCCAGCACATGGGAGCCTATATTAAATTCAGGGACACAGGCTACCCTCTTCCAACGACTTTCAGGGCGGGCGCGTGCTGGCGTTGGAACCGGAAACTGCTGACCACGCTTGACGTAAGCCAACCCATAGACAACTATCTCTCGGCCGCGGCTGCCGCGGAATATTCGCCCACGAACGTGATAAATGTGCGCGCCGCCTACCGCTACCGCTGGTACGGGCTTGAACTGGGCGACCTGTCCGGCCTGTCCTGTGGAGTGGGCTGCAATTTCAAGCTTTACGACCAGTCGCTTTCCCTGGATTATGCTTTTCTGCCGTTCGGCGTGCTGGGCAACTCGCACCGCCTTTCAGTCGGCATACGCTTTAACGCGCCGGCGCCGGCCGCCGCCACAGCCGCGCCGCGTGATAAAAGTTCCGCGCGTACGCTTACAACCCTCCCAAACCTTCCCGCGGCGCCGGTGATCACGCCCGCGCCGGATGCTTCCGAAGGATTTTCGTATTATTCAATGAATGTTTTCGTAAAGCCCCTTAAGGCCAGCCGGGCATTTTCAACAAGCGCCATCCAGGGAAAATCCGAGGCCGGTGGCATGGTTTTCTTCGAAGGCAAAGTCAATAAGCCGTTCGGCGGGCAGCCATCCGTCGAGGTAGGCGAGAAAGACGGCAGCGGCGGGGAATACAGGCATTTCACATTCAGGAAAAATTTCCCGTTCCCCGTACTCAACGTCCGCTGCCGGCTGCGTATTCCGAAAGGGGAGTCATCCGGCCGCATAACGCTTGAAAACGGCTCCTACATCCCGCTCGAGATCGCCGAAGAGGATGAAAAATTCACCTATTACCGTTTCAGCCTGGATGTTCTCCAGCCATTTACTGTAATGAAAAAATGAACAGGCAACTGCTTGCGCGCAATGTATTGATACACCGGCAACTGAGTGAACTTGCAACCGCGCTTCATTCCGCGGCAATTCCCGTAGTTATTCTTAAAGGAGCGGCGCTTGTTGAATGCTTCCCATCCTACGCCGGCGACCGCGCCATGGACGACATTGATATTCTCCTGCGCCCCCCCAATATTTCAGCCGCGCGCGAAACGCTTGTTTCTATCGGTTACACGCCGCTGAAAAGCGACCCCTGGGCGTTCACGCACGGCGCGCACCCCGCCGCCGTGGATATTTCAGACGGCCTGTGGTATATGAATAAAAGGGAAAATGAAACGCTTTTCCGTGAATGCGCAAATTACCCGCTCGCTCACCTTTCGCCATCCGCCTTCCACCTGCCGCCCGATGAATTTTACCTGCACGTCCTTGCTCATGCCGCCATACATCACGCCAAAAAAGAAACAAAATGGCAAAACGACTTAAATCTTTTGCGCTCTAATTGGAAAAGTGAAACAGCCGCTGAAACTCTCCGTCACAAACTAGACGCCTACGGCCTTAACGAAGCAATGGCATGGTTTACGCCGAAACACTCCCGCGCGCGCCTGCTTACGGCCAGACTTTACCGTCTCATCACAACAAAAGACATCCCGCAAAAAGGCCACATCCTGCGTTTCCTGCTTCTGCCAACCCCCAAAAAAACAGCGTACCTCATACGCACGCTGTTTCCGTCCACCGCATTTATAAAATACCGCTACAACCTGAAAACCCCCACCGCCATCGCCGCCTACCGCCTGGCCCGCCCCCTCCTGCTAGCCCTTAGGGGACGGAGTTAGTTGATTAGGTATTGACAGTAAAAACCGAAAATGTTATTATCACACCACCATGCCAAGACATAAAAGATTAGACATCCCCGGGGGAATATACCACGTTATTGCGCGGGGGATTGAACGCCGTGAAATATTCAGGAACGATAATGACCGCAAGGAATTTCTTCGCAGATTAGCTAAAGCGATTACTCATAGCGGAATTAAATGCTATGGCTGGACGCTCATGCCAAACCATTTTCACATATTGCTGAGAACGGGAACTAAACCCCTAAGCGATACGATGAGGAAAGTTCTTACCGGTTACGCAATTTATTTTAACCGGAAGTATAAGCGAACGGGTTATTTGTATCAGAACAGATATAAATCCATCTTGTGCCAGGAAGAAGCCTACTTGCTTGAGTTGGTCCGCTACATACATTTGAATCCGTTGAGAGCAAAGATAGTCGAAGACATGGATGGTTTAAATACCTATCCATGGAGCGGGCATCGCATTCTGCTTGGTAATGCCAATGCTGAATTCCAAACAACCGGGGAGATACTTGAACGATTTGGCCAAAACAGGCACAATGCGATAAAGAAGTATCTCGCATTCATCGAAGAAGCGAAAGATATGGGCAGGCGTGAAGATTTAACAGGCGGAGGATTGCGGCGCAGCGCCGGCGGTTGGCAGGGTGTTGAAGCCTTAAAGAGGTCGCGCGATTACTGGCGTGGCGATGAGCGTGTGCTTGGCGACGGAGATTTTGTAAACCAGGTGCTGAAAATTTCCGAAGAAGAGATGATGAAAAAAGAACGGCTGAAAAAAGCCGGCTGGGACATCGGACAAGTTGTTAAACGAGTATGCAAACTTATGGGCTTGTCCGAGAAAGACATACAAAAGCGCGGCCGTGAAAATACTGTTTCCAGGGCGCGGGCATTGGTAGCATACTGGAGCCACATCGAACTGGGAATAAGCGGCATTGAAATAAGCGTATATTTCGGAATAGCGCGCCCGTCGGTGAGCGAGGCTATTCTCCGCGGAAAGAAAATCGCAAATGAAAACGGTTATCACCTAATCAACTAACTCCGTCCCCCAAAGGCTATTTTATGCTAAGGTGTTGGGGGATGGCGGGTGGGGATGAATCGTTTTCAGGATCGGCGGGCGCAGTTTCCTGTGCCATGGTAAGTGGGCCATACCCGGGAGAATAATTGCCTTCACTGTCAACAATAAATAGATAGACGTTATCTCCGCTTTTAAATGCGCCTTGCCGCACCGTGGTATCAATTCTTGTATCGCTCCAGGTGTAAGGCGTTGTAATGGCAAGGCGCGTACAATCCTGATAGACCGGAGCATTTCCCAACTCGCAGCGGGCTTGCGCGCAAGAGCCTGTACTTACGTACACATCATCAAACAATTGCGTTGATTGAATATCGGATTGCTCCCTCGTATAACCATTAACGCATAAAAGTTTGCGCACCGCCAGGGGGAACAACGTTGTTTTGTTGACAACGTTTTTTACCTGCATAACACCACTCTCCGTCAGTTCCCATATTTTGATCAATCCGTCATTGGAATATCCATCATGTATCCACCACCAATATCTGTGCCACTGCCCTTTTCGCATATGAGGCGACTTCCACGGTTCCGTATCCGGATACGCAAGCTTCGTATTGTTGCCAGCCATAGCATAGGTTGATGAATCAATAAATTGAACGAAATAGAGGTCATTGTCAGCCGAATTATACTGCATCAGCCACATAATCTTCCAGTTCAATTGCGTGTCCTCTCCCGACCAGGGTGAATTGACCGGGACATAACACCACCACGATATAAATGTCTCCGTTGTATCCGGCAACGCAATAAATCCGTTTGTCTGCCCCTCTACGCCTTCCCGTGACGTTACTTCGAAAGCCTGCGTTCCGCTGACAGACGTTCTGGTCGAATAGGTAGGCTCTACTGTGTTGAGGCGATTCCACTCTCCTATGACAGCCGAACCCGGCCCGGTACTTATTACATTACCGGCGGTGCCGTTTTCGAAATCATCAAAAAAATGGACAGTCGGTCCGTGGGCGCCGAAATTTTCCCCGCTGACGATTATCTCCTGCCCGTCACCTAACGTACCACTAATCGCGGAAACCAGCGGCGCGGAAAATGCAACAGTTGGCACGAGGATCATGAATACAAAAAATATTATAGACATAAACCTAATCACCTAACTCCGTCCCCTAAGTTTCCTAAGTTTCTAAGCTGTTAGTAGGTTCCTAGTTCGCCTTTTTGGCGGGTTTTTTTGTAGGCTAGCATGAAGGAAATGTAGCCGGCGGCGCACGTTGCGGCGGCCCATAAAGATAATATGTAAAAATCGTGCAGTTGCGGAGGGTTTCCTTCCAGCAGAATGCCGCGGAGAGTTGAAAGAGCGCCGGTGGTGGGCAGGATATTGGCTATGCGCGCCATGGCCGGGGGAAGCACGGTAACTGGGAAATATACGCCGCTTAAAATATCGAACGATCCCGACACAAACCAGTTGACGGGATCTCCGCGCTTTGCGTAAAGTATGATACTGCCGGACACAAGGCCGATGCCGGCAAACATTATGCCGCATACCGCAAGCACCATGATGAAACCGAGCGGAGAGAACGAAAGGCGGACGCCGAAGACGTAGCGGGCAAGCGCCAGGAATAATGCGAGTTCGCCGATTAAAAACAGGAACTTGCCCATGGCGCCGGCGGCGACAACCGCGAGCGGATGCCGGGGGGAGAGAAACAACGCCTCGGCAGTTCCCCAGAATTGCTCCTGGCGGATATTTTGCGAAAATACGTTAAGCCAGAACTGGAAGAAACGGCTGAACATCAGCCCCACAAAAACAAAGGGGAAGTAATCGCGCATCGAAACCAGCGTACCTATAAAATAGAATACAGAAAGCTGGAAAATTACGTCAATCAGCCTGACGGCAAGCTGGAAACGGTAGGTTTTTTCTATTGCGATATCGCGCAGTAAAAATGCGGACAGCAGGTTCATTCCTTCAATTTTCCTTCCTCAAGAAATCCTGCGCGGCCGCCCAGCGCCAGAGCTTCCGCGCGGTCGTGGGTAACGACAATGCAGGTTTTCCCGCCGCTTGAGACGATAGTTTTAAGGTAATTACAGATTTCAGCCTTGCTCGCCTCGTCTATGCTCCTGGTCGGTTCATCGGATAAAATCACCGGCGGATCGGTGATGAGCGCGCGGGCTATGGCAAGCTTCTGGCGCACGCCCGACGAGCAGTGGCCAAACTTCGTATCCCGGAACGACGAAATATTGAGCACGTTGCACAACAAATCAAACCGCTCGCCAAGCAGCGCCCCGTCAACACCAGCCATGCGGGCATAGAAAGAAATATTCTCCTCTGCCGTCAACATCTGGTAAAAACTTCTCTCCGCATCATAGACTAACCCGGTAAACCGCCGCGCTTTAACGGGATGCTTTAAAGCATCGCAGCCATTGATCGAAATAGCGCCACGCTCAGGCACAACCAGCGTGGCAAGCAGTTTAAGAAGCGTGGTTTTACCGGACCCGTTCGGCCCCGTCAATACGTACATCGAACCGCTATTTATCTTAAGATCAACGCCCCGCAGCACCTCTTTGCGGTCGCTGCCGGACCCGAAGGATTTATGCACATCAACGACACAAATGCTCATCTAAATTTCCCTTGACTTTTCAATTTTATTTCATTAAAATTAGGTACCAAGAAACCATAATACAATATTATAGTTGGAATTGGAAAACTCTTCAATGGATACATTTTTTTCTCTCCTTTTCAGCGATCCGATACTTCTCGCGGCAGCCGCATTTATTATCATCACGATTGCCATACTTGTCTTTGCGCTGGGGAAACTTCGCATGGCGCAGCCCGCGCAGGCTTTGGAAGAATTTGCGGCTACTCCCGCGCAAGATCAGTTCAACGCGGAGCCGGAATACCGCCCAGCCGAAACTTCCGGCGTCGGGGAAGCGCACTTTCAGGAAATAGCCCGCCAGCTCGCCGACATAAACTCAAAACTTGCCCTTATTGAAAACGCTTTACAGCAGAAAACTCCGGGCGCACAACAGCAGCCGGACATGAATGCAATTACGGAAACCATACGCGCGGAGATGGAAAAAAGCTTAAGCGCAAACTCAATGGCCGATAAGACCATATCGTTAAGCGATCCCATGGGGCGCCTCGAGGGAAAACTTGAAGGCATCCACAAGCTCCTGATTCTTCTGACAGACAGCGGAAACCCGGAACAGAGATGAACCGCAAAAATATAATTTCACTTATCGTCCTCGACGTAATAGTAATGCTTATGGCGGCCGGCCTTATGATGTTCAGGTATTCCTCGCTTACAAATCCCGTTACCACGCCGCTGCCTGCCGCAAGCGCAACGCCCGCCGCCGACGAAATCTCACCGGCCGCCGTAAATGAAACCCCCGTTGGCAGCCGTCCCGCCGTATCCGGAAAAAAATCGGGAACTACGAGAAACATAGGTTTCGTATTCCGCCATTCCAAAGCAAAAAATGTGGCTATCATCGGGGATTTCAACGACTGGATCCCGGAGCCGATGAAAAAGGGCGGCGATTTTAAATGGACGTTTACACAGGCCATCGAACCCGGCGAGTATTCCTACAATTTCATAGTTGACGGCCGCCCTGTGCGCGACCCGAACAACGCAAGAATCTCAGACACGGGAAGAGGGTTTGCAAGCTCCCGTCTTACCGTTAAACCCCGCTAATGAATGAAACAAAAGTTCTGTTTATATCCCTCGTTTTTTTTCTCGCCACAACAACGGCATATGCCGCCGCACTCACAAGCCAGACGCTGAAAAATGACATAGCCTACTACCAGCGCATAACGCGCGAAAAAAATTTGAACGTTAACGACCGTTACTTCGTATTGTCCAGGATAAGGGAAAAGTACAACGGCTCGCAAGTCAACCTTGCCCCCCTTGCAGCGGAAATAGATTTGCTTGCCCGGCCGCCGGCAAACACACAAGCCGGGGACGGCGCGCACGGCACCGTCGAGAAAATACTGGTAAGCGAGTCGGAGAGTGAATCCCGAGTAACGATAACCGCAACCGGCGTAAAACGTTCCAACTACTTCCTTATGCGCGACCCGGACCCGTCGCTTCCGCCCATGGTGGTGCTTGACCTTTATGGCGCGAAAGAAACGCTTTCAGAGAAGGCAAAAAACATAGCTTTAAGCAACGGGCTCTTTTCGCGCGTGCGCGCCGGCCAGTTCGAGGACGCCCCGGATTACATCGTGCGCATAGTGGCTGAAATGCGCAAGGAGTCTCCTTACAAAATAAAAAAAGATGACACCGGCTGGCTCATAATCGCCGAAAAAAAACCTGCGCCGGCCGCCGCCGCGCCGCAAAAGGATGCAGTGGCGGCAAAAACAGAAAAGGCTCCACTGCCCGTGGCCGCACCTGAAACCGTTGCTTCGACCGCGCCGGCACCGGGTGAAAAAAGTTCCGTCGGCGCCCAGTACCGCATCGAGGCAGGAGACATTCTTTCAGTAGCTGTCTACCCGGCCGAAGAGTTGTCCCGCGAAGTCGTGGTGCAACCTGACGGTAAAATACCGTTCGCTCTCATAGGCTCCGCCGAGGCAAAGGGAAATACGCCCGACCAGTTGAGCGAACAACTTTCCAAAAATCTCGGACGCTTCATATCAAACCCACAGGTTACCGTGTCCGTGCGACAGTTCAGCAGGCGGCAGGTGTTCGTAACGGGCGAAGTGCGTACGCCGGGCGCATACAATTACAAGGAAAACCTGCGGCTTATGGAGTTTATATCCTCGGCCGGCGGTTTTGCCGAAAATGCGGACAGGAAAAGCGTCAAGATTTTCCGCGGGCCGCCAACCCGCAGGCAAACGCACAACGTAAACATAGAAGAAATCGTGCGCTCCGGAGATTTTTCCAAAGACTTTTTGCTTGAACCCGGCGACATCATCGAGGTGCCCAAGGGGCGGGCGCGCGTCGCAATACTGGGAGACGTGCGCAACCCGGGCTACTACGATTACCGCGAGAACATGCAACTGCTGGAGCTGATCTCGCTTGCGGGTGGATTCTCCGATACGGCACAGATTGCAAAAGTAACCGTCCTGCACCCGGGGCCGGAACCCGGGGCAGCCGACAAAACCCTGCTGGTAAACCTGAATAAAACTCTTTCAGGGCAACAGAAAGATAAAACCATAGCTCCCGGCGATACGGTATACGTTCCCAAAAAAGCGATAGCCACGGCGAACTGGTTTGCAACCACCATACTCCCATGGCTAAGCCTCATATCCCTGGTTTTCGTAATACGCGGCGGCATTTAAGCTAACTGTTAGCTCATGTTACGCAAGAAATGCCGAAGTTTCTGTCATTACGAGCGAACAGACTGTGTCGTAATTGGTGTCTCTTTAGCAGTTTGGGGTCATTGCGAGCGAGAGCGAAGCAATCTCGACGTTGCTTCTGATAAAAAGCGAGATTGCCGCGCCCTTTAGGCTCGCAATGACGACTACAACTTCAAAACGCTCAAGAGACACCATAATTATATTTTGCGTCAAAAATTCTTATTGCCGTCATTCCGGCGAAAGCCGGAATCTAGATTTTCCGTCGATGCTGGATGCCGGATTAAGACGCTCCGGCATGACGGTCACGGCTAAAAGGCAATTATGACACAGTCTGGAAGCAAAGCCATCTTGCTGTTTCGTATCAAAACGACAAGATTGCTTCGTCGCCAAGCTCCTCGCAATGACACGCTGCGTAACATCACTGATAACTGTTTACTGTTAACTGAAATTTATGGCACAATACGAGCTTAACCTCTACGATTACTGGCGTATCGTTAAAAAACGGCGCTGGATAATACTCCTTACAATCATCACCATGCTTGGGTCGGTGGCGGTGTATACAAACCTGCAAACGCCGGTCTACCAGTCGGCGGCAACGGTAAAAGTTGAACCCGCTCTTGCAATACTCGGATTGTCCGCTGAACAGATGGCCGGCGGTTTCGACCTTTACATGGCGCTGAACACGGAAGTTAAAATCATAAAAAGCGCCCTGGTTGCGGAACGCACGGCCCTGAAACTAAAGACAATTTATACCGGCATTGACGAAGTCGCAAAGGCGGCGATTATCAGTTCGATCCAGGGCAAATTAAGCGCCGAACGCATGGGCGACACAAATCTGATAACTATCACCGCGCTCTCGTCCGATCCCACTGAAACGGCGAAACTGGCCAACATGACGGCCGAAGTTTACATAGAAAAAGGTATCGAGGATCGCAATCGCCGCGCGCGTGAACTGCGGCAATTCGTAGAATACCAGCTTATAGACGCCGAACAGAAATTGAAAACATCGGAAGACGGGTTGCGCAAATACACGGAAAAAACGCGGTCGAAGGGAATCGGAAACTATATCGCCACAAGGCTTTTGGATTTACAGGCCAGGAAAAGCGACCTTCTTAAAAAATATACCGGACAGCACCCTGAGGTGCAACGCATTGACCAGCAGATAGACAGCATAGAAAGCCAGATGAAGCAACTTCCCACGGAGGAGCTTGAACTTGCGCGGCTTTTGCGGGAAGTAAAAATAAACGAGGAACTCTACACCCTGCTTACCAAACGTTTCAAGGAAGCGCAGATTGCAGAGGCGGACCATGTCCAGTCCGCATTTGTGGTAACCCCCGCGACGGTGCCGACAAAACCTATAAAACCTAACAGGATGATGAACATGGCGGTCGGGGCGTTCATGGGCGTATTCCTCGGATTTATCTTCGCCCTCGTGATGGAAAATCTCGACACCTCGATAGGAACGATAGAAGACGTAGAAAAATATCTAAGCCTCCCCGTTCTCGGCATAATACCGCACATGGAACCCGACGGCAGCCGCAAAAAGTTATGGTCCAAATCTTCGCCGGCCGGGCCGGAACAACGGATAGACGCGCTTCGCTCGAAACTCATCGTTTACCATTCGGCAAAGACGCCGTTCGTTGAATCCTACCACACGCTGCGCACGAACATGAAATTCTCGCTGCCGAAGGAAAAAGGCAAC
>MGVF01000007.1 GCA_001800355.1 Elusimicrobia bacterium RIFOXYA2_FULL_50_26 | reverse complement strand
GGCGATCGTCTCGGCTATATCCACCACCTCGCAGCCGCCGTAATAGCGCTTGCCCGCGTACCCCTCGGCGTATTTATTTGTAAGCGGAGACCCCTGGGCTTCCATTACAGCCAGCGACGTATGGTTTTCCGAGGCGATCAACTCAAGCGTAAACCGCTGGCGTTCTATTTCCCTGCTGATAACATCATAAATTTCAGGATCGTTCGCGCGCACTTCCGAAAAATAACTCATCTGATAATCTCCTCGCTATAAATAACTATAAAAAATTATACATGCCGGGTTAGAACACATTAACACCCCCTCACCTTAATCCTCTCCCCGCCGGGGAGAGGGTAGGCGTTAAAGGTATTGCAGCAGCTTCTTTGAGGGCAGTGAACCTTCCCTGAGTACGACATACGGAAAATGCAGCATATCTATCACCGTGGACTCCATTTTATGCGGGCATGGGCCGGCATCAAGAATCATGTCCACCTTGCCATCGAAATAACGCGCCGCCTCATCACCTGTGCGCGCGCTTTTATGGTGCGACGGGTTTGCGCTTGTCGTAGCAAGCGGCAGCCGCGCCGCCGAAAGAATTCCCGCAACCACTTTATCGTCGGGTATACGGATGCCTATATTATTTCTGCCGTTCATGACTATGCTGCCGAAATGCGTGGCGGGAAGCACGAGTGTCAGCGGTCCGGGCCAAAATTTTTCCATAAAATTTCCTGCATCCTTTGACACTTCCGCAAACATCCTGGCGCACGCGATGTCCGGCACCATAATCGTCAGAGGCTTACTATAGGAACGCCCTTTAAGCGCATATACTTTTTTTCTAGCCCGAGCATCGAAGGCATTTACCGCCACGCCGTAAACCGTGTCGGTAGGAAAAACCACTACCCCGCCCCGGCACAACACCTCCGCGGCCATGGCAAGCTGCGCTGCGGCAGGCCGCTTGCGGCTTATTTTAAAAACCCTGGTACGGCGGTTCATCTAACTCCTGTAGCTGGCATTGATTTTTACGTAATCGAAGGAAAAATCGCATGTATAGTATACGCCGCGTCCGGTGCCTTTATGCAAATCTACAACTATATGCACCTCTTTTTTGGAAAGCAGCCGTTTTGCCCGTTTCTCGGAAAATTTCTTTGCCATCCCGTTTTCCGCGACTGTCATGCCGCCGATATTTATGGAAACGTTTTGAGGCTCGAACGGCACGCCGGCCCTGCCGCAGGCGGCAAGTATTCTTCCCCAGTTGGCATCGTTGCCGAAAAGCGCGGTTTTTACAAGCGGCGACGTTGCGATTACGGACGCAATTTTTCTGGCATCGGAATCGTCGGACGCACCGCGCACCTCGATCTCGGCAAGCTTGGTGGCGCCTTCACCGTCTAAAACTATTTTTTTAGACAGCTCAAGGCACACTTTTTGCAGCGCAACCGAAAAAGCCGCCAGGTCGCTGCCGGGACGGGAAATCAACCGGTTGCCCGCGGCTCCGTTTGCAAGAATAAATACAGAATCATTCGTTGACGTATCGCCGTCCACTGAAATACAGTTAAACGAGTTATCCGCGGCCACGGCAAGCGCCTCTTCAAGCAGCGCCAGTTCGATGGCCGCATCCGTCAATATAAAAGCAAGCATGGTCGCATGCGGAAACCCCAGATCGGGATGAATCATGCCCGAACCCTTGGCGCAACCCCATATCGTAACGTTTTTCCCGCCTGCGCTGATTTTTGCCTGCGCCACCTTCACCTTCGTATCCGTGGTAAGTATGGCGGCGGCCGCGGCGTTTGGATCTCCTTTTTTGGCGCGCATCGCATGAATAAGCCCGGTTATCCCTGAGTCAATTTTAGCCATGGGAAGAAACTGGCCTATAACACCGGTTGAAGCGACAAGCACTTCCTCCGTGGATACGCCCCACCTGTCCGCCGTTATCTCGCACATACGCTCCGCATCGCGCAAACCCTGCTTGCCAGTACACGCATTGGCGCAACCGGAATTGGCGACGATCGCACGCACGTGCGGAACAATCTCAATATGCTTCCGGCTAAGCGCCACCGGCGCGGCTTTAACCAGGTTATTCGTAAACATTGCGGCGCACTGCGCCGGCAGTTGCGAATAAAATACCGCAATATCCTTTTTTGCCTTCTTCTTCGAAATTCCCGCTTCTATACCGCCTGCATTGAATCCTTTAGGAAACACTGTGCACCTCCAACCCTTCAGTTTCTTTGATGCCAAACATTACGTTCATATTCTGAACCGCCTGCCCGGAAGCGCCCTTAACCAGGTTATCAATAGCCGAAACAATAACCAGCCTCCGCGCGCGCGCGTCAATATATGCGCCTATGTCGCAATAATTCGTACCGGTTATGTTACGCACATCCGGTATTTTCCCCTCTTCCATAAACCTGATAAAAGGCTCGCCGCCGTAACGGCTGGCGTAAACATCCCTTAATTCCGCCGCGGACATTTCACGCCCCGTCGAAATGTATATGGTAGATACCATGCCGCGTTCCATGGGAAGGATATGCGGCGTAAAAGTTACGGTTATTTTTTCACCCGCTATTTTTGAAAGTTCCTGCTCGATCTCCGGTATATGCCGGTGTGTGCCGCCAATGCTGTAAGGCCGGAAATTCGGGTGTTCATTTTTATAATATTCCGCCACCGTCTTCCTCCCGGCCCCGGATATACCGCTTTTAGCGTCTATTATTATTGAAGAGCGCTCACCTATGCGGCCGGCAAGCAGCGGCGCAAGCGCAAGCAGTATTGTAGTCGGGTAACAACCGGGATTAGCCACAAGGCGCGCCGCGCGTATCTTGCCGCGGTTTAGTTCGGTAAGGCCGTAAACCGCCTCGCCAAGCAGGCTCGGCGCCGTATGCTTTTCACCGTACCAACGCTCGTAAACGGCAGGGTCATTAAGCCTGAAATCCGCTGAGAGGTCTATGACTTTAATGTTCTTGTCAAGAAGTTCAGGGACGATCCCGAATGACACGCGGTGCGGCAGCGCGAGGAACACTACGTCCGTTTTACCGGCAAGAGATGCGGCGTCAAGCGGTTCGCAAACAATGCCCGTGCCGTCAAAGTGGGGATAAACGTCTTTAAGCGGCCGCGTTTCGGCGGACGTCCTGCCGCAAAGCGCCGTTATCTCCGCCCCGGTATGCCGGAGAAGTATCCTTATGAGTTCCTCACCCGTGTAGCCCGTTATCCCAACGATCCCAACCCTGATTTTAGCCAAGATTTAATCTCCCAAAATAAAAAAATCACTATTTTTGCAAGGGCGACAATAATACGACAAACTCACCCTTTATCTCGCTGCGGCGGCGCAGGTTTTCGTCCACTTCAGCCAGCGTGCCGCGAATATATTCCTCAAATTTTTTAGTTATTTCCCTTGCAAGAACCACCGGCGTTTCCGGCGCGAAAATCTCCCTGCAAAGCGAAATAGTCTTAACAATCCTGTGCGGCGATTCATAGAAAATCACCGTAACACCCAGGGAAACCGCCTCCTGCAACTCTTTCTTCATTTTTCCCGGTTTGCGCTTCAAAAAACCCAGGAAAATAAATTTGTCCGTCGGCAGCCCCGAAGCTACCAGGGCGGTCAAAGATGCGCTGGGGCCGGGAAGAGAAATTACGGCAATGGAACCTTCGATAGCAGCCCTGACTAAAAAAAACCCCGGGTCTGATATACCCGGAGTGCCGCTGTCGGAAACCACGGCGAGGTTTTTGCCGGAACGCAACGCCTCTATCAACTGCGGCAACCGCCGTGCCTGGTTATACGAGAAAAAACTGATAAGCGGTTTCTGAATTTCAAAATGATTTAGCAGCTTTACGGTATGGCGTGTATCTTCGCATACTACAATATCTACCGAACGAAGAATATTAAGCGCGCGAAGCGTTATGTCTTCCAGATTGCCTATGGGTGTGGGAACCAGATATAGCGTACCGGCCATTCAGTTAAGCCCGTATTCGCCGGGCTGGCCGCCGGTTTGCGCATCCATTGCGCGCGCTTCGTCGCTTAGTATCTCGACGAAGGCATTGACGACTTTCGGATCGAACTGCGTGCCGGCGCATTTTTTTAATTCCGCCAAAGCGATGTGCCGCGACAAGGCTTTCCGGTACGGGCGATCCGACGTCATGGCGTCGTAGGCATCAATCACGGCCACTATGCGCGCGCCCAGCGGTATCTCCTCGCCCACAAGCCCCTCGGGGTAACCCTGGCCGTTATACCATTCCTGGTGATAAAGCACCATGGGCGCAACCGGCGAAAGAAACGCAACCGGAGCTATGATGCGGTTGCCTATGGCCGGATGCTTGCGGATAACCGCAACTTCCTCGGGCGTCAGCTTACCCGGCTTGTGCAATATATTCTCGTCTATGCCGATCTTGCCTATATCGTGCATAAGCGCGGCATATTCTATGTGCTGTATCATTATACCTGGCAGTCTTAATTTTCTGCCGATCATACGCGCAAAACTGCGGGCGCGGTCGGCGTGATCGTGCGTGTATGAATCCTTTGCGTCTATTGCGCGCGCCAGCGTCTGCACCATCTCAAGATAGAAATGCTGCAGGTTGCCGTACAGCTCCATGTTCTCAAGTGTAATGGCAGCCTGGTCGGCAAGTATTGTAAGCAGGCGAACATCGCGCTCTTCAAACTGGCGCACAGGATCGGATGAACTGATGTTTAGAACTCCAAGCGTCCGCTCCTTCATGCGCAGCGGCACGCAAATGAACGAACGCGAAGGATAGCGCATGCTGTTGCCGGAAGTCATGAAACGGACGTCGGTCTCGATGTCTTCGACGAAAATCGCCTTGCCGCTCTGGGCCACCCGGCCGGCTATGCCTTCACCGGGCTTGAGCCGCGTCGTGCTTACAACTTCCGGCGGCAGCCCGCGCGAGGCCGCGATCACCAGCTCGTTGGTATCGCGCGACAAAAGCATAAGGGACCCTGTATCGGATCGCATAAGCCTGCAAGCCGAATCAATGATCAAGCGCGTTAATTCTTCCTTGGATATTACGCCGGTAGCGGTCATGCCGAACTCGTGGATACCGACAAGCATTACTATAAGGCTGTCAAGGTCGGCTATATATTCATGCAACTGTGCCTGTGTATCCTTAAGCCGCTGGATGTATTCTTTTTCACGTCTATGGGAAAGCGTTTTTTCGCGCCGCATGAATACCCATATGGTGATAAATGTTACGATAAGTAAGCCGAGGGATATTTCTCCGGTATTTAGTATCATGGCACTACTATTCTTAGCAAAAATCTATTCGGAAGTCAAGGACTTTTTGATTTACCGTTGCTAGTACTCTACCAGACTGAATATTGATGTTTTGAATGCAGTTTGCTGTCATTGCGAGCGAGAGCGAAGCAATCTCAACGTTGCTTCTGATGAAAAGCGAGATTGCTTCGCTCTCGCTCGCAATGACAACGACAACTGCAAAACGCAAATAATCAGTCTTACAGAGTACTAGGTATCAAGAGCTTAAGGCGGGGATATATGATGTCGAAATCAGGAATTTTTTTCTTGTTGGCATTCCATATCTTAACCCATGCCGCCCCCCGGCCGTAATGCCGCGGCATTTTGGCGATTTTCCACAGGCAATCGCCTTTCTTTACATAATAATATTTTTTTTCCGCGACGGCGGCCTTTTTTACGGCAAGCACAGGCGCGGCCTTGAATTGCCCGATTGACTGATGGGCTAATTCCCAGGCATTGTCAAAATCCCTCTTAGCGAGAAACTCTTTTGCCTGGCGCAGGCTTGCCTCACCCTGCGTAACATCCTTGTTTTCCTTTATGGAAATAAGGCGGTATTCACCGGCCACCGCCACAGCCTCAATCGCCAGCGTTTCGGCGCGGTTAAGCAATTCCTGACGCCGGCGCTCTTCCTCTATCATGCGTTGTTGCGCCTCGCGCACGGCCTGTCGCTGGGCTTCCACGGCCGCCATTACGCGGCGCCGCTCTTTTTCCTGCACAAGCTGGTAGGCGTAGATACCCGCGATTATCACGATAATGCTTATAAGCAGCATGTGAAACCTGGTGATTCTTATCAACGCGCCTCCGCGGCAAAAACCGTGTAATCAATGAGCGGGAATATATTGTTCTTGTTTTCCAGTTCATGAACATAACGTTCATCAACCTGGGAGCGTTTAATCTGCTCGAAAAGATTATTAAAATTCAACAGGTGGTCGCGGGTACGCTTTTCGGCGTACTCCACCATGGTGCGCGTGGTCATGATGAACGCCCAGTCCGAGGACTGCGCAAGCAGCAATTCGCGCGCGGCCTGGTTCAATGCGCGGCGCCGAACACCGTCGGGGCTGGGGTTCTCGCGGGCAAGCTCCGCCATGCGCTCCGAGGCCTTGTGCAAGTGGCGGTAAACCCAGTCGTTTGCGCCGTTAAGCCAGACTTCGTAGTATCCCTTGTCGCCCCACGACGAGGCCGCGGGCGTTATAACCTGATTTTTCGGAAATTTCTCAAGGTATTCCGACGGCGTAATTGTAGTGAATGTTTTCTGATCGTAGAAAATTTTGCGGAAAAGAAAATCAATGAAATTCGGACCTTCGAACCACCAGTGGCCGAACAGTTCGGCATCGTACATCGAGGTAACAAGCGGTGTGCGCCCCAGCATACCGGACAGGTGTTCAACCTGCCGCTCCCGGTTAAACATGAAATTGCCGGCATGCATCGCGGCCTTGTTCATTGCCCAGCCGGGGTTATAAGGCTGCTTGTCGCTTAACGGCACCTTGCCGGTAATCCGGTGATATTTAAGGCCTATATTGCGGCGAACACCGTCATCATGAAGATACGGCCGCACGTAATCGTAATCAAGGTCGTAGCCGAGATCGCGGTAAAACTCACGGTAGTCGGCATCGCCGGGATAACCCATTTCCGCGCTCCACACCTGGTGCGCTGTTTCCATATCGCGGCCGAACGCCGCGACACCGGACGGGCAATAAACCGGCGCAAATACACCGTAACGCGGGCGGGGAGTGCCATAAAGTATCCCATGCGCTTCAAGGAAGAAATAACGGATGCCCTCTTTTTTAAGCTCTTCGTCTATGCCCGGCACGTAGGCGCATTCCGCAAGCCATATACCGCGGGGACGCCTGCCGAAATGCCGTTCGTAATCCTGGCAGGCGATCCGCACCTGGGCGCGCACCGCGGAACGGTATGTTTCAAGCGGCAAAAAGCCGTGAGTCGCGCAACAAGTTATTATTTCCAGTTTACCGGCGTCCTGGAGGTTCCTGAAACCGGTGAGTATGTTACCGTGATATTTTTCCCATATACGCCGGCAATCCTTGAGCTGGCGTTCGTATAAACGCGCCGTCTCGTTGAACTGGGGCAGGTTTATTGTGCGCCAAATTTCCTTTTCACATAATTCTATTAACTTGTTAAGCTTATTATAGTAACGGCTTTGCAAAAGATTGTCGGACAACATTCCCGCCAGCGGCGGCGTTATGCTCATGGTAATCCGGAAATCCACACCGTCTTCAACGAATTTTTCGAATATTGACAGGAGCGGCAGGTATGTCTCGGTTATGGCTTCGTAAAGCCAGTCTTCCTCGAGAAAATCAGGGTATTCGGGATGGCGCACATACGGCAGGTGAGCGTGAAGCTGTAAACACCAGTATCCCCTCGGTTCCATGTCGCCTTTCATTTTGTTTCCCGGCCGACGACAAAAGTGATCTGCCGTTTCATGTCCCCGTCCTTTGAAACCGCCTCGATAAGGTATTCCTGCTGGCCGTCAGGCAGGTAAAAACGCAATGTAAACGAACCGTCAGGGCGCAAGGTTACCGGCTGGTTCTGCACGGTAAGCCTGGCATCCGGCTCAGTGGCTCCATAAACTATAAGCTCGGTATCGGCTTTAAGCCAGAAACCCTTTGCCCTTGCTTCTTCGGGCGCAACAGGGCGGGCGCCGGAACTTGCTCCGCCGAACGATGACGGCAGTGAAAGGGAAACTATCTCCTCCCAACGCTCGCGCATAAGTTTGGTAAGATCAAACGAACTTCTGCCGATCTTGTCCACGCCCGAAAGCCTTAGAAGCCTGTCAAATTCCTGCTGCAATATAGCCCATTGCTCGTCTGTTATAGGAGATACGCCCTGGCGCGGCAGGCCGAGAACATTGGAACGGGCAACCGAAACAAACTGGCCGTCCGGAGTTATTACGCCCACGTCAACACACCAGACGCGGTTCAACTCGCCCACGTTTATGTACCAATTGTCAATATCCGACCCTATGGCAATATCGAAAAAACGATTGGAATTTGTCCCGTCAAATGCAACACCGGTTATATCGTAAACGCGCAGCATCCACTTGCCGCCGGATAGTTTATCTTCCCCTATTTTTTTCTTTAATTCGGCGTACGCCTGAGAAGCGACTTCCCAATAGGCATACATCCAAAGCGGATCGCGCGGTAAGATAATAATCTTCGTATCGCCGTATCCGCGCGGCAGGCCGGTAATCCGTCCCACAGCCGCAGAAGCCGACGATTCTGTTTTAAACCTTGAGCTTAGATTCTCTGTCATGATTGTGCCTCCCTTAAAATCCCCATGCGCCAACATGAAGCGAGCATTAGATAACTGATGTTAAGCAGCGTGTCATTGCGAGGAGCCTTCGCGACGAAGCAATCTCGTCGTTTTAATATGAAACAGCAAGATTGCTTCGCTTCGCTCGCAATGACGGCAACTTTGGCATTTTTTGCATAACATCAGTTAAATAATTATATATTTTTCAGTAAAAGGTGTCAATTATCCATTTAAAATTCAATCCGAATTACCAGCGGCTTTTCAAAAGAGTAATTACAGAAACGTAATAAATATCGTCAACCGAGCAGCCGCGGCTTAAATCGTTCATCGGCATTGCCAAACCCTGGATGATGGGGCCTATCGCGGTAAATAACCCCAGGCGCTCTGTAACCTTGTAACATATATTTCCGGCGTTCAGATCCGGGAAAATAAAAATATTGGCATTCCCTGCCACGGGCGAACCGGGCGCCTTTTTTTGCCCCACCACATCCACCGCCGCGGCATCAAACTGCATTTCACCGTCAACAAACACCCCGTCGTCGCCGCTGAAATGTTCCCGCGTTGCGCTTACAGCCTCCCGTATTTTTAAAAGAGATTTATGCTCCGCACTGCCCTTGGTAGAGAACGAGAGAAATGCGACGCGCGGCTTTTCCGACGGGAACAGGCTTTTATAACTGTACACGCTTGCCACCGCAATATCCTTCAATCCCTGCGCGCCGGGATCGGGATTCACGCCGCAGTCGGCATAAACAACCGGTTTTTTTACAAGAGGATGGCCTACGGGCGGAATCATCAGAAAAAAAGACGATACCACTTTTGTTCCCGCCCCGGGGCCGATGCCGTATATAGCGGCGCGCAGGACATCGGCCGTAGACGATCTGGCTCCCGCGACGCAACCATTAGCATGCCCGCTTTTTACGTATAATGCCGAAAAGTTAAGCGGTTCCAGCGCGCTTTGCCTTGCGGCTTCAAGCGTCATACCTTTTGCCGTCATGCGCTGCAAAAAACCTTCCAGAGCGGCGCCGGCGAGCAAATGTTCAGACGGCACGACCACCTCTACGGACGATATATCCAGTTTCTTTTTAACCGCCGCCCGCTCTACAACCTCTTTTGTTTTTCCGACGACAATTGACTTGCATACCCCATCTTTGGACAAACGCACCGCGGCTTCCAGCGTGCGCTCCTCGTCGCCTTCAGCAAAAATAACCGTACCGCGCAATTTCTTCGCCTCGTCAATAAACAGTTTCAGCACATCCATCCTTATTTCTCCTGGCACAAAATATGTTAACAATTATATAATAGTAACAAAAAATCTTTATTTCTGTCCAGTTTTAGACATTGCAACTTCACAGGAACCGAAGGTGAAGGAGTAAAGATCAAACGAGGATGAATCAGAGAAGAGTCTAAGCGCGTGGGAACCGAACTGGTTGTTTCGCACAAGCTCATACAGCCTGGGTTCGGAAACCTCAACAAAACTTCTGCCGCTGCCGTCAATGATAACATCCCGCCCGCGTATGTCGCCGGTTAAATACTGCTCGTCCTGCATTACGAAAACACGGTAATTCAGCTCCTCGGCCGGACGTATTACCGCATTGACGCTTAAGGCATGGTAGTTTATTGCCACGTAATCCTGGAGCAGCTTGTCCTTGCGCTCGTGCTTAAGGCTTTGCGGCAGGTTAAGCCATACGCCGTGGGCATATATGTAGCCGTCAAGATAATTGCCGGAATCGCGGTAATTTACGGCAAGCCCCGGCTCATACCCTTCGTTATTCCCTATCCTGCCGCGTTCGTAGCCGAGATAAAGTTCCGGCGTAACGGGATAACAATGCCCGCCCGATTCGACGGAACCGGGATGCCGGTACGGCTCAGGGAATTCGGCATGGGGATTTTTGCGTTTCAAAAATTGCTGGATAAGGCGCTCCGTCTGGTAATAATCCCCCTCGCCCGCATGATCATAAACGATGTAACCGTTTACGTCAATCAGATATTTACGCGGCCAGTATTGGTTGGCATACAAGTTCCATATATCGTAATCGTTATCAAGAACTATCGGATACTCAAGCTCCAGCCTGCGCACCGCCTCGCGCACCGCCGCGCTGTCCCTGGCAAAACCGAACTCGGGCGTATGAACGCCGATAATTACCAATCCAATTTCACTGTAACGTTCATGCCATTGCTTTAAGTACGGCAGCGTGCGCAAACAGTTGACGCATGTGTAATCCCATATATCCACCAGAACTACTCTGCCGCGCAATTCCGCCATTGTAAGGGGGCCTGAATTTATCCATTCAAGCCCGCTTGGAAATTCCGGCGCATTCAATCCTCCCGCCACGTAACCTGACATAAATCCCTCCTTGGCTAGTGGTGTCTCTTTAGAGTTTTGAAGTTGTCGTCGTCATTGCGAGCCCAAAGGGCGCGGCAATCTCGCTTTTCATCAGAAGCAACTTCGAGATTGCTTCGCTTCGCTCGCAATGACCTCAAACTGCTAAAGAGACACGGCTAGTGTAAGGCAGCCATACTATTATTATAGAAAATCTGGCGGGGGTGTTCCAGCGGAGGGGGCTTATTGCTCTTCTTTGTGATGTTTAATAACGCGGCCATGGACCATGAAGAGGACGTCTTCGCATATATTAGTGGACAGATCCGCAATACGCTCCAGGTTTGCCGTAATTCTGATAAGCTGAAGGGAACGCTCGATGGTGGAAGGATCTTTCTGCATTATGGCTGTAAGCTCGGTAAGGATTTTGGTTTGAAAGTCGTCTACAACCGCATCGCGTTCACAAACCGTCCTGGCCAGGACGGCGTCCCTGTTGATAAAAGAATCCACACCGTCTTTAAACATGCGCACAGCCACCCTGCTCATTGCGGGAATATCCTCAAGCGGTTTTACCGGCGGCCTGGCGGATAAAAAAATCGCACTCTGGGCGATATTGACCGCATGGTCGCCCATGCGTTCCAAATCATTATTCATTCTAAGCACCATAAGAACAGTGCGCAGGTCGCGCGCCGCAGGCTGGTACTGGGCGATAAGAGTGGTACACATCTCGTCAAGATCAATCTCGAAAGCGTTGGCAGCAGGCTCTTCGGTATTTATCACGGATTCAAGCAAGGCGCTATCCCCGTTGAGCAAGCCGGAAATGCTTTTGTCAACCATGCGCTCCACGAGGGCAGCATATTCGGCAAGCTTCTTCTGCAAATGAACCAGCTTTTCTTGAAGCATTCGCCCCCCTCTTCTTAAATTCTACAATAATTGTTCGCGGATATTTGTCCCGTTTATACCATTATATACTACCGGTAATTCGTAAATTGCAGCGGCAGCGAAAAGTTGGCGTTGCGAAGCAATGAAATTACCGCTTGCAGCTCGTCTTTTTTCTGCGACGATACGCGCACTTTCTCGCCTTCTATGGAGGCCTGCACTTTCAGCTTTGCATCCTTTATAATCTTAACGATTTCTTTGGCTTTTTCAGACGGCATACCGCTTGTAATCTCAGCCACCTGCCGGAGCGTCCCCTCGAACGCGTTTTCCGGTGTTTTATATGTAAGGCATTTAAGCGACACGCTGCGCTTTGCCATGCGCCCCTCAAGGATGTCCTTCAATGCGCGCAACTTAAAATCATCGTCGGCAATCAGTGTTATCTTCTTGGCGTTGAGATCATAATCAATGGACGATTTGCTGTTCTTGAAATCGAACCGCTGCGCAAGCTCTTTCTGCGCCTGGTTTATCGCGTTATCCACCTCCTGCATGTTCACTTCCGAAACGATATCAAACGAAAACTGCGCACCCATATTATTTCCTTTCGCCTTCCAGGCATTGACATGTAGCTTCTGATGTTACGCAGCGTGTCATCTGCGAGGAGCCTTGGCGACGAAGCAATCTCGTCGTCTTGATACGAAACAGCAAGATTGCTTCGCTTCGCTCGCAATGACAGCAACTTTGGCATTTCTTGCGTAACATCGGTGATGTAATATATTTTATGCTATAATAATTGTCGTTGTATTGTCAATTACCGGAAAAATAATGAATAGAATAATATTTGCATTCGTGTTTCTTATTTCCATGGCATATTGCGCCGCGGCAGAAGCTGGCGGGAAAGAAGTTGTCATTCTATTGCATGGCATACTTGACAAACCGTTTATAATGGCACGCCTTGAGAACAAGCTCAACAATAACGGATATGCCGTGGTAAACTGGGGATACGCCAGCACCTCTCAAACCATCGAAGAGATTGCCCGGCAACTTGACAATATCGTTAAACGCGAGAAAAAAGACGTTACGATACATTTCGTTGGATTCAGCCTCGGCTCCATTGTGGCCAGGTATTATCTGACACATTATGAACCCGACAACGTTGGCAGGTTTGTAATGATCGCGCCTCCGAATCACGGTTCACCGATGGCTGATCAGGTTTACGGTTACACCTGGCTCAGGTGGCTTTTTGGCAGCAAAGCCATCCGGCAGTTGCGGGTTGCGAACAAAGATTTTTTTGATTCGATGGGAATACCGGCTTGCGAGTTCGGCATTATCGCCGGCGGCAAAGGCAACGACAAAGGTTACCGTAGCAGCCTGCCGGGCGATGACGACGGCACGGTCTGCGTAGAAAGCGCACGGCTTGACGGGGCAAAGGACTTCATTATTGTCAACCATCCTCATGCCATACTGGTATTTTCAGATGATACGATAGAAAACATAATTAACTTCCTTGAAACCGGCAAATTTCTCCATCATTGAATTTGACTTCAAGGTAAAAATTTCTTATAATTTGTGGATTCTTATATTACATTATGTCTCTTATGACGTGAGGAAACCATGATTAACGCAAAGACGCATCTTCCAAAAGTAGTAGAAATAAACAGGAAATGGCATCACATTGATGCAACCGGCAAGGTGCTGGGCCGGCTGGCCTGTGAAGCGGCAAACATCCTGCGCGGAAAAAACAAACGCGATTACACCCCCCACCTTGATTGCGGGGATTTCGTAGTGGTAACAAACGCGGGCAAGGTAGTTCTTACCGGCAAGAAACTGGAACAGAAGATAGATTACCGCCACTCGGGTTATTCCGGCGGCGACGTCTCTACCCCTTACAGCAAGCTTATGTCCGAGAAACCGGACAGGGCGATAACGCTTGCCGTTAAAGGCATGCTGGCAAAAAACAAACTTGGCAACCGGCAGATTACGCGGCTTAAGGTATATAAAACCGCGGAACATCCTCACGCCGCACAATTTACAAAGAATAAATAGGAGAAACGATGAACCAGACTACCAATACTTTTCCGGTACAGGCCACGGGGCGCAGAAAAACTTCGATCGCGCAGGTGCGCGTTACCGAAGGCAGCGGCTCCATACTTATTAATGAGCGCACGATTGATGTTTATTTTGGCGGGCTTGGCCGCCACAAGAAGGACGCCGTGCGGCCGCTTGAGCTGTTTCCGTCGGCAAAAGGGTACGATTTTATTATTGACGTAAGAGGCGGCGGGGTAACCGGGCAGGCCGGAGCGATACGCCACGGCCTGGCAAGGGCATTGGTCAAGGTTGACCCGACCCTTAAAGCCGGCATGAAAAAAGAGGGCTTTCTGACGAGAGACCCGCGCATGGTAGAACGCAAAAAATCCGGTATGCCCAAAGCGCGCAAACGCTTCCAGTTCTCCAAGCGTTAAACTAATTTAAAGTTGCTGTCATTGCGAGCGAAGCGAAGCAATCTTGCTGTTTCGTATCAAAACGACGAGATTGCTTCGTCGCGAAGGCTCCTCGCAATGACACGCTTGCGTAACATCAGCAATTTACTGACAGCCACCATATAAAGGACAATGGCGTCCTTATCCGACACCGTGTTTGGTGTCAAGGGCGTTTTTTGTTCGCCCCGGCAACATTTATTTTTTATTCGTCAAGGAAGGGCTAATAAAATGAAAAAGAAAAAAGTATCCAAAAACATTTCATCCAATGACATCTCAACTATTGAAAGCATGTACGGCGAAAACGTGTTCGGGCCGAAAAACATGCGGAAGTATCTTTCGCCAAAAACATATGATTCGATAATCGCGACAATGAAGGAAGGCCGCTCCCTGGATCAGAAAATTGCAGGCGAAGTGGCGCAGGCCATGAAAGAATGGGCCATGTCCAAAGGTGCGACGCATTTTACCCACTGGTTTCAGCCTCTGACGGGCGGCACGGCGGAGAAACACGATTCATTTATCTTCCCCGACGGCGAGGGCGGAGTGATGATGCAGTTTTCAGGAAAAGAACTTACACAGGGCGAGCCGGACGCATCCAGCTTCCCTTCCGGCGGCCTGCGCGCCACTTTCGAAGCGCGCGGCTATACAGCGTGGGACCCAACGAGCCCGGCCTTCATAAAGGAAAGCAAAAACGGCGCGACACTGTGCATCCCGACGGCATTTTATTCTTACAACGGCGAAGCCCTGGATAAGAAGATCCCTCTCATGCGTTCAATCCACGCGCTGGCCGTGCAGGTGGAACGCCTTGCCAGGCTTTTCGGAATAAAGGGAAAGACAAGGCCGTATGTAACCCTGGGCGCGGAGCAGGAGTATTTCCTTATTGATAAAGAATACTATCTTAACCGCCTTGACCTTATACAGACCGGCCGCACACTGTTCGGGAAAAAGCCGGCCAAGAATCAGCAGATGGAAGACCACTATTTCGGCGCCATAAAGCCGCGGGTGCTTGCATTTATGGAAGACCTCGACCATGATCTATGGAAACTTGGAATACCTGCAAAGACACGCCATAACGAAGTTTGCCCCGCCCAGTTCGAAATAGCGCCGGTATACGAGGAATTAAATCACGCCGTTGACCATAACATGATGACCATGGAAGTGCTGCGCCAGATGGCCGACCGACACGGGTTTGTTTGCCTGCTGCATGAAAAACCCTTTGCCGGCGTAAACGGTTCCGGCAAGCATAACAACTGGGCGCTGTGCGGCCCGGACGGCAAGAACTGGTTAAGCCCGGGCGACAACCCGCATGAGAACGCAAAGTTTTTAACCATAATCGGCGCGTTGATGAAAGCCATAGACACCTACGCGGGACTTTTACGCGGAACGGTGGCCTCGGCTGGAAACGACCACCGGCTTGGCGCAAACGAAGCGCCGCCGGCCATACTTTCCATATTCCTGGGCGAACAGCTGGCCGACATCATTGAGCAAATCGAAAAAGGCGGCGCGAAAAGCTCCAAGGAAGGCAAGGACGTTGAAATCGGAGTAACCGCGCTTCCCAGGCTTTCGCGCGACGTAACAGACCGCAACAGGACGTCCCCGTTTGCTTTCACCGGCAACAAGTTCGAATTCCGCGCTGTGGGTTCCAACCAGAACTGCGCCGGCCCTAATATAATATTGAACACAATAGTTGCCGAAGCGCTTGACGATATATGCACGCGCCTGGAAGCGGCTGTAAAATCCGGCAAGGATTTCAACGAATCTTTGCAGGAAATAATGCAGGGCATAGTTAAAAAGCATAAGCGCATATTGTTCAACGGCGATAACTACTCGCTGGAATGGCACAAGGAAGCGGAAAAGCGCGGGCTGCCGAACCTGAAAACAACGCCCGAAGCCTTAAAGGAAACGATAACGGACGCGGCGGTTGCTCTTTTTGAAAAACATAAAGTGCTTTCAAAAACAGAGCTGATGTCACGCTACGAGATATATATCGAACAGTATGAGAAAACGATAAAAATCGAGGCCGCTATTGCGCTTGACATGGCAAAAACGATGATTATACCCGCGGCGGTAAAATACCAGAGCGAGTTGGCATCAACCATCGGCACGGTAAAAGCGGCAGGCCAGAATGTCGAGGCGCTATCGGTGCTTTTAAAGAAGCTGGTAACTGTCTCCGATGCGGCTATGGACGCCATAGCCAAGCTTGAGGATGCCCAGGCAGGGCATTCCATGACGAACATCCTTGACAGCATGAAAGAGCTGCGTACTTCGGTTGACAGCCTCGAGGAAATCATCCCCCGTGAGTATTGGCCGCTACCCACGTATGCAGAGATGATGTTTATAATGTAAACCCGTAAAATACTTGTACTAGACAAAAACAATAAGGGGACAGGATCCCGTAAGCGGCAAAAGCGGGGTTTTGTCCCCTTGTTATAACTTTATGGATAGCGATTATATACCTCAAAAACAAGGAATGTACGACCCGCAGTTCGAGCATGACTCCTGCGGCGTCGGTTTTGTCTGCAATATCAATGGAAAAGCCTCCAATGAAATTGTACGGCAAGGGTTGCGTATTCTTGTAAACCTTTCCCATCGCGGCGCGACCGGCGCAGACCCTCTTACGGGCGACGGCGCCGGCATACTGATTCAAATGCCGCACCGTTTTTTTTCCGAAACGATGAAGGCGCGCACCGTTACGCTGCCGCAACCCGGAAGCTACGGTTCGGGGCTTGTGTTCCTGCCCTCAAACGACGCTGAACGCGTAAAATGCAAGAAAATCATCCAGGATACAATCGTTGAGGAAGGCCAATCCGTAATCGCATGGCGGCCCGTGCCAACCGATGATTCCCACCTTGGCAAAACCGCAAAAAACACAAAGCCCGCAATCGAACAGATTTTTATAGGCCGGGGCGCAAACATACCTGAGCAACTTGCCTTCGAACGAAAGCTATACGTTATCCGCCGGCGCATAGAAAACGCCGTGCGCGCAGCGCAACTCCGGCAGAAATCCTGTTTTTATATCCCATCGCTGTCGTCGCGCACGTTTATTTACAAAGGCTTGCTTACGCCCGCGCAGGTTGAGAACTTCTTTCCCGACCTTCAGGATCCAAACATAGAAAGCGCCATAGGGCTTGTGCATTCGCGCTACAGCACGAACACCTTCCCCACGTGGGACCTTGCGCAACCGTTCCGTTTCCTGGCGCATAACGGCGAGATAAACACCCTGCGCGGAAATATTAACTGGATGCAGGCTAAAGAGGGGCTTCTTAAAAGCGATTCGTTCGGCGGAGATATAGAAAAACTAAAACATATAGTGGTTACCGGCGGCAGCGACTCGGCAATGCTCGACAATGTTTTTGAATTGCTGACTCTCTCCGGCAGAAGCCTTGCCCACGCAATGATGATGTTAATCCCCTCCGCGTGGGAACACGACGGCGGGATGGATGAGCCGGTGCGCGATTTTTACAAATACCATGCCTGCCTTATGGAGCCTTGGGACGGACCTGCCGCGGTTGCATTTACCGACGGCACGCGCATAGGCGCCGTTCTTGACAGGAACGGCCTGCGCCCCGCCCGTTACATCGTTACAAAAAACGGGCTGGTGGTAATGGCATCGGAGGCCGGCGTCCTGGACATCAAGCCTGCCGAAATTATTACGTCCGGCCGTCTCAAGCCGGGAAGAATCTTCTTTATAGATACCGCGGCGGGTAGCATTATTCATGACCGTGAACTGAAAAATGAACTGGCATCGGCTCACGACTACGGCCGCTGGCTCAAAGACAACATGTTGGAACTAGACGATCTCCCCGTGGCAACAGCGGCGAAACATGACGAGAATGAGCAGCTCACCACCGGCATGATAACGTTCGGCTACACCCGCGAAGACGGAAAAATAATTTTAAAACACATGGCGGAAACGGCGCAGGAGCCGGTGGGCTCCATGGGCAACGACACGCCGCCGGCGGTATTATCGCACAAACCGCATCTTCTTTATAACTACTTTAAGCAGTTGTTCGCGCAGGTTACCAACCCTGCAATAGATTCTATCCGCGAAGAGCTTGTGATGAGTTTGGAAAGCTTCATCGGCCCGCGAAAGAACGTTCTCGATGCCACGCCGGGACACTGCCGGCGCCTGCACATTAAACAACCTGTTCTTTCCAACGAGGAACTTGAGAAAATCCGGCATATAAAGCATGAAAACCTGAAGTCAAAAACAATCTCCATACTATGTAAAGCCGGCGATAAAAATGATTTTATGCAGGCATTGGAACGCATATGCGCCGAGGCGGAAGAGGCAATAAGCCAGGGATATGCGTTTATCATATTAAGCGACCGCGGCTCTGACAAAGACAATGCAGCCCTGCCGGCGCTTCTTGCCACCGGCACGGTGCACCAGTACCTGGTAAAAAAGGCGATGCGCGCCCAGATAGCAATTATAGTCGAGAGCGCGGAACCGCGGGAAGTGCATCATTTCGCGCTCCTGTTCGGTTACGGGGCGGGATGCGTAAACCCTTACCTGGCCTTTGAGGCCGTACGCTCACTTGCGCGCGAAAAAACAATTGAATGCGACGAAGAGACGGCTGTATACAACTATATAAAAGCGGTTGACAAGGGTATTCTGAAAATCATGTCGAAAATGGGCATATCAGCCCTTGAAAGTTACCGCGGCGCGCAGATTTTCGAGGCTGTGGGGCTGGGCGATGAAGTCGTGGAGCGCAGTTTCACCGGCACGGTATCGCGTATCGGCGGCATCGGCTTCGACACGATCGCGGAAGAAACGATGCGGCGGCACGCCCAGGCTTACCATAATATTTCCGAGGAACCGCTGCTTGAACCGGGCGGGCTTTACCAGTGGCGGCGCGACGGCGAAATGCATCTATGGAACCCTGAAAGCATTGCGGCGCTCCAGGACGCGGCGCGAAAAGGAAATGAAAAACGTTACCGCGAATTTGCCTCACTCATAAACGACCAGTCTAAAAACCCCACCACGCTGCGCAGCCTGTTAACATTTACAAAAACAAACCCCATACCCATATCGGAAGTTGAATCGGCGAGTGAAATTCTTAAAAGATTTGCCACCGGCGCCATGAGCTTCGGCTCAATTTCGCGCGGCGCGCACGAAACTATAGCGCTTGCGATGAACCGGATCGGCGGCAAATCCAATACCGGCGAAGGCGGCGAGGACCCGGCGCGTTTCTCCCCCCTTCCAAACGGGGACTCGCGCCGCAGCGCCATAAAGCAGGTGGCATCAGGGCGCTTTGGCGTGACTACCAACTACCTGGTCAATGCCGACGAGATACAGATTAAGATCGCACAGGGAGCAAAACCCGGCGAAGGCGGCCAACTTCCCGGCCACAAGGTAAGCGCCATCATCGCGCGCACAAGATATACCACCCAGGGTGTTACGCTTATATCGCCGCCGCCGCACCATGACATATATTCAATTGAAGATCTTGCGCAACTTATTTTCGACCTTAAAAATGCCAACCCCCGCGCACGGATAAGCGTAAAACTCGTTTCCGAGACAGGGGTCGGCACCGTTGCGGCCGGCGTCGCGAAAGGACATGCGGACATGATCCTTATTTCAGGCGGCGACGGCGGAACGGGCGCATCCCCGTTAAGCTCCATCAAACATGCCGGCCTGCCGTGGGAAATGGGTTTATCCGAAACGCACCAGACGCTTGTGTTAAACGACCTGCGAAGCAGGGTGCGGCTGCAAACCGACGGCCAGATGCGCACGGGGCGCGACGTAGCTATAGCCGCGCTTCTCGGCGCCGAAGAATACGGCTTCTGCACAGCTATACTTATAGTGCTTGGCTGCGTTATGCTGCGGCACTGCCACCTTAACACCTGTTCCGTCGGCGTCGCAACGCAGGACGAGGTGCTGGAGAAACGTTTCAGCGGAAAACCCGAATATATCATAAACTATTTTACGTTCGTCGTGCAGGAACTGCGCGAAATCATGGCGCAACTGGGATTCAGGAAAATCGAGGATATGATAGGCCGGACAGATTGTCTTGCCATAAATAAGGAACTGTTGCCATGGAAGGCAAAGAATATTGATTTTTCGCGCCTGCTATACAAGCCGGCGGCGCCATGGGGCGTGGGCGTGCATAAAACAATGGAACAGGACCACGGAATAGCAAACGTACTTGACCACACATTGATAGAACGCGCAAAACCCGCCCTGGAAAGCCGGAAAGACGTTTGCATGGAATTACCCATAAATAATACCAACAGGACAACCGGCGCGATGTTAAGCGGCGAAGTATGCCGCCGCTACGGCGAAGAAGGGCTGACGCAGGATACCATCTGCTGCACATTTAAAGGCGTCGCGGGGCAGAGTTTCGGCGCATTCCTTGCAAAAGGCATAACTTTCAAACTCGTGGGCATGGCCAATGATTATGTCGGCAAAGGCATGTCCGGCGGCAAAATTATCATCTATCCCGATACGACAAGCGCATATGAACCCGGGGAGAACATATTGCTTGGCAATACCACATTCTACGGCGCCATAGCCGGGGAAGCTTATTTAAAAGGCGTGGCGGGCGAACGCTTCTGTATCCGCAACTCGGGGCTTAATGCCGTAGTGGAAGGCGTGGGCGACCATGCCTGCGAATACATGACCGGCGGGCGGATAGTTATCCTGGGCGAGACGGGCAGGAATTTCGGCGCGGGCATGTCCGGCGGCATAGCCTACGTGCTTGACGAAGACGGGACATTCAAAACAAAATGCAACCTGGCAATGGTTGAGCTTGAGAAACTGGACAAAGATGACGCATTCACCGTGCGCCTGCTTTTGGAAAACCATTACCGCGCCACGGCAAGCAACCGCGCAAAAATTATACTGGATAGCTTTGCGGACTACGAGCAACAATTCGTGAAAGTTATGCCCATGGAATACAAACGAATACTCGAACTTAAAAAAATAGAAGAAAAAATGCACCTCGGAGAAGTCGCGGACGGATAGAGGGAGTTTGTGTCTCTTTAACAGTTTGAGGTCATTGCGAGCGAGAGCGAAGCAATCTCGACGTTGCTTCTTCTGAAAAGCGAGATTGCCGCGCCCTTTGGGCTCGCAATGACGACAACTTCTAAACGCTAAAGAGACACGGGAGTTTATAGTGGGAGATTCAAAAGGTTTTTTAAAGACAAAACGCCGGAAGTCAGCCTGCCGGCCGATAGGTGAGCGCGTAAAGGATTACATGGAAGTCGCGCTCCTGCGCAGGGAAGAGGATTCCGTTACACAGGCATCCCGCTGCATGGATTGCGGTACGCCTTTTTGTCACTGGGCATGCCCCGCCGGCAACGTTATCCCGGAGTGGAACGACCTCGTGTTTTCCGGCTCCTGGCAGAAGGCCTACAAGGCGCTTTCGTCTACTAACAATTTCCCCGAGATCACGGGGCGGTTGTGTCCGGCGCTATGCGAGTATTCCTGCGTGCTGGGCATCAATGACGAGCCTGTAACGATACGCGAAAACGAGCTTGCCATAATAGAATATGCTTTCAAAGAGGGACTGGTTGTCGCCCGCCCGCCAAGGAAGCGCACCGGGAAAAAAGTGGCGGTTATCGGCTCGGGGCCTGCGGGGCTTGCTTGCGCCGACCAGTTGAACAAGGCGGGGCATCTGGTAACCGTGTTCGAGAAAGACGCGAAAATCGGAGGCATACTTCGTTACGGCATACCGGATTTCAAGCTGGAAAAAACAATTCTTGACAGGCGCATCGCGATCCTCCAAAAAGAAGGCATAATATTTAAAACCGGAGTTACCGCGGGCGTTGACGTTCTCGCAACCAACCTTAAAAATGATTTTGATGCGGTCTGCATCGCCACAGGCAGCGGCGTACCGCGGGACATCAATATTGAAGGCAGAAACCTTGGCGGCATATATTTCGCCATGGATTACCTTGTCCGCTCCAATAAAAAAGTTTCAGGCGAGGCGATTGCCGGAAAAGAGATTATTGACGCGAAAGGCAAAAAAGTCGTGGTGATAGGCGGCGGCGATACCGGCTCCGACTGCGTAGGCACCGCGCATCGCCAGGGCGCGGAATCCGTGTTGCAGTTGGAACTGATGCCGCGGCCGCCCGAGTGCCGCACGGATCAGTATCCATGGCCTGAATACCCGTTATTGTTCAAGACTTCGTCAAGCCACGAAGAAGGCGGCCGGCGCCAGTGGCAGGTGCTTACTAAAAAATTCATCGGCACAGGAAATAAGTTAAGCAAGCTTTTATGCGTTAAGGTTGATTTCAGCAAAACAGATTCAAACGGCAATGCCCTTATGGAAGAAATACGGGGATCTGAATTTGAAGTGGAAGCTGCCATGGTTTTTCTTGCAATGGGCTTCCTGCGTCCGCAGAAGCAGGGGCTTCTTGAAGAATTGTCGGTAGAATTTGATGCGCGGGGCAACGTCAAAACAGACCCGTGTTTCATGAGTTCCGTCAAGGGAGTTTTTGCCTGCGGCGACGCGCATCGCGGCCAATCGCTGGTGATCTGGGCAATATCCGAAGGCCGCCGCTGCGCGCACTATGCCGACGCCTTCCTGATGGGCAAATCATCACTGCCAGTGATATAACAATTTATTGGAGAGGTGCTGGAGCGGTTTAACAGGCACGCCTGGAAAGTGTGTGTACCAGCAATGGTACCGTGGGTTCGAATCCCACCCTCTCCGTTTTTTAAAATCTATTCGAAGCTGACCCGAGCGCCGCCGAAGAGGCGGAAAAAAGCGAGGGCAGCAGGCTTCGGAGGAGTCGCGCCAGCGACGGGGGAGAAGGAATCCCACCCTCTCCGTTTTTTAAAATCTATTCGAAGCTGACCCGAGCGCCGCCGAAGAGGCGGAATTCCCCACCTTTAAAATTTTATTTAATTCCTCTTGATAAATCATAGATTTCTGTTTATACTTTTTGCATATTGCTACTCTTAAATAAAAAAGCATTATATGCTTTATAAACCAAGGAGGTTGTGTATGCAGAAGAGAAGATGGTTGTCGCGGTTCTTTGCAGGAATAGTAACCATTGCCATGCTTTCGTGCCCGGCGCTTTTCAATGTGCAGGCACAGGCTGAAGAAGAGATTACATTTGCAATGCTGCCTCAAATGTCTAACACTGAGCTTTTCAAGTGCTGGAAACCGATTCTTGACTATCTCCAAAAAGAGACGGGAGTAAAATTCAAGCAGGTTTTTGCCAAGGATTTTACCGAGCATATCGCGATGTGCAAGGAAGGCAAGATCAGTTTCGCATATTCCAACCCGTTTACATACGTAACGATGTCCAAGCGCTCGAAGGAACAACCGAACTCCCATAAAGTTATCGCCATAGGAGCGCAGGCCGAAGGCCCCACTTTTGCGGGCGAGATAATCGTCAACGCTGATAATTCGACGATTAAAACCGTAAAAGACATAAAAGGCAAAAAAGGCATGGTAGTAGGTTACGATTCGGCCGGCGGCTACCTGTTCCAGCAGGGATATGCCATAGACAATGGCATCAATCTCCCCAAGGATTGCGTGATTACCGAGGCGCCCGGCAACAAGCAGGAGAGAGTCATAACCGCGGTGATAGGCAATGAAGTTGATTTCGGCTGCATAAGGGACGGTATGCGCCAGAAAGTCAAGGATAAGATGGATATAAGTAAAGTGAAAGTTTTGGCGACAACGCCTCAATACCCGAACTGGGTTGTTTCAAACTATGAAAAAGTGGATCCAAAGATAGTTGAAAAAGTGTCAAAAGCGCTCCAGTCCATTCCTGCCGACATAATGAAAGAAGCGGCTCTTCCGGGCGGCATAAAGTCATTCGTAAAAGCGGTTGAGAAAGATATGGATTCTATCCGCCGGCTTTCAGAAAAAACAGGGCAATAGCCTGATAATATGGAGGCGCCGTGGCACTCTCTTCAAAGATAATAAGGCAGGGCGGGCTTAAGCGGAAAATATTAGGTTACTTTCTCGGCATCGTTTCCGTTGTAACCATCACGCTCATCGTTGCTTCGACGGCAATCAATCGCAACGATCTATTCAGCATGCAGAAAAGCAAGGCCGAGATCGTTACCGCAAATATGGCTCTTGCATGCAGCGAACCGATGCTGATAGGCACCTGGGATGCGTTATACCTGATATTTGAAGAAGCAAAAAAGAACGATAGAGATGTAGTATACATAATCGCCGTTGATAAAGAAGGCAGATGCGTCGCCTCAACGGAACAGAAATTGAAGGATACCTACCTTAACGAATCGGATTTCGATAAAACTGCGCTTAATGTTGAAAAACTGGCCATAACCCCCCATCCTCAGAGACGCAGTGTTTTTGAAACGGCAACCCCGATATTTTCCATGAGAGACCACCTGGGAGTTCTACGGGTAGGATACACCTCGTCAAACATCGCGGCAACCGTACGCAAGACCGTCCTTTTATCCATCCTGATAAGCATCCTCGCCGTGCTGGCAGGCTCTTTTATTTACTTCATCGTCATTGAAAAAAGCATAACAACACCCCTGCGGCGCGTTATGGATGTCGCCTATAAAATTTCAGACGGCAATCTGTCGCAGGATGAAGTTGAGGTGACAAGCAATGACGAGATAGGCCAGCTTGCGGGTATTTTTAACCGTATGCTCAATGAACTGCGGAAGCTGGTAACGCGGGCTGAACGCATAGCCGCAGGCCACATCGGAGCAGGAACGGTTGAAGAAAGCCTGCGCGACGGCAAATCCTTTGAGGAAGCCACACAATTCAAGGGAGAACAGGATGGCGACCTTGCCGGCTCTTTTGACCGCATGCAGACGGTTTTACGGAAGCTTGCCGTGCAGGCCAGGCGTATTGCCGACGACGATCTTAACAACCACTTGCTTGATGTCCGGATAGAAGGCGACCTGGGCGATGCTTTTTCAGTGATGACCGGGGCATTGCGTAAGCTTGCAAAAGTGGCTGAAGAGATCTCTGAAGGAAGTATTTCTGTCGCCGTCGAAAACCGCTCAGGCAAGGGCATACTTGCAGGCTCGTTTCAGAAGGTCATAGACAGTTCCAAAGCGTTGTCGAACAGCATAGTATGCGTTGCAAACGGCGATTTAACGGTTTCCATTGAACGCCGTTCGGAAAACGATGTTCTTGCCAATGCTGTTTTCCAAATGGTGGCAACGCTGAGGGCGCTTATAAACAAGGTTAAAGAACAATCGCTATTAGTGGCTACTTCTTCTGATACGCTTGCCCGCATGGCCGAGCAATCAACTAGAGCGATCTCGGTCTCCATAGCGCAGAATTCGCAATCCGTGTCGGCGTCCGCCCATAATGCGCATGACGACAGCCGCAAGGGCAAGGAGCAGATGGAAAACCTGGTTGATAAAATCCGCCTGATAAATTCCATGACAACGTCTTCCGCCGCGGCCATGGAGCAGCTTTCAAAGCGGTCAAACCAGATCGGTGAAATAGTTACAGTGATTACAAAAATTGCCGACCAAACGAATCTATTGTCACTGAATGCGGCTATTGAGGCCGCCCGTGCGGGCGATGTGGGACGCGGCTTTGCGGTGGTAGCCGATGAGGTCAGAAAACTCGCGGAGAATTCCGCGGTTTCAGCGCAGGAAATCGCAAAGATAGTTGGCGAAGTTCAATCCGAGACGAAGAATGCGGTTACACTTGCCCTTGACAGCCAGCAGCAGACAGCCACGGGAACAAAACTTACCGAGGAGGCTAGCAAGCGTTTTGAAAAAATAACATCGTTCCTTGAGAATATTTCCCACCAGATTGAGCAGATAGCGGCGGCCGCGGAAGAAACAACCGCCAGCGCAGAAGAATCAAACGCAATGGCATCACAACTGGCAGTAACCTCAAAAGTACTCCAGGATGCGGTAGACAGATTCACCGTAAATTAAATAAGGAGGCACCGTGAAAAAGACGTTAACGTCAGTAAGTGTGATCGCAGGGTTATGTGCCGGGATGGTATGCAGCGCGTTTGCCGGACCCGTTGAAAGCGGGCTGGGCAAGACGAAGGTAAGCGGGCTTTTGCAAATCCACTACACGTACGACAATGGCGCCAATCCGATGAATATGTTCCGTTTTCGCCGCGCGGAAGTAAAAGTTTCGGGAGAAATCAATCCGAAAATTTTATGGAACGTTACAATTGACCCGGCGCAGGTTAACGAAGATGTAACGAGAAAATCGCCTTTGCAGGATGCCGGGGTCACGTTAAAACACTGTAAATACATGGCATTGGATTTAGGGCAGTTCAAGGTTCCGTTCGGCATGGAAGGCCTTGATTCGTCAGCGCGGCTTGATTTTGCCGAACGCGCAGCCCTTTCTTCGGTATTTAAATGGTCGGAAGGTCGCGACCTTGGCATGATGTTAAGAAGCGATTTCAAGATCGGCGACGTCAAGATAATGCCGTTCCTCGGTATATTTAACGGCGAGGGACAGAACAGGGCGGATCTTAACAACGGCAAAGACATTGCGGCGCGTCTTGTAGCAATGCCCATAACTGCCCTGCAAATCGGCGTATCACATTATAACGGGAAAACAGGCGCAGCCGAGGCGGAAAACACACATACCGCAGGGGAAATACGCTACATTATGGATCCGATTTCTCTCTACGGCGAGTATGCAACAGGAAAGGCCGGCACAACCAACAAGTTGACTTACTATGCTTCAGCCGCATATAAGATCAACGATATTTTCAGTGTTGCTGCGCGCTATGATTTCTATGACGCCAATTCAGACACAAGCGGCAATGCCCTCGCCGACATCACCGGCGGCATAAACTACATCATTGACGGGCTGACCAAGCTGCAACTAAATTACGTTTCACGATCCGAGGAATCGTTATCCGTCAGCAACGACATTTTCCGCTGCAATTTGCAAGTTACATATTAAATATCAGGACAATATAAAAAAGGCCGGTATAGCTTTATAGCTACACCGGCCTTTTTAATATTATAGATGAGCATTAGCCGTCAGGTATGACGGACGGAGCAAAAGACAATTGGACACAGTCTGAAAACCGGAGTCCAGATTTTCCGTCAAGGCTGGATGCCGGATTAACGCATGGCAGGCACGGCACCTTCGGCAGAATTTGTCAATAATTTCTGCGTGCGGCGTAGTTAAAGCTCAAAAAGTATTTTCTCCACAAAGATTCCGACGACATAAACTCGTTTGTTCCTGAAAAATAGTCTACTGCGGCCTCGCGAACCCTGGCAACTTCTTTAAACCGGCCGCGATTTCTAAAATCAGCGAGAGTAAGATCTATTAACTCGAGCGCGCGTTCATAAGCCTTCCGGCAGTACTCTGCATTGTTCCTGGCCTTCCAGTTCAATGCGCGTTCAACCTCGCTGCCTATGTTTGCCATTTGCTCGAGAAACGACAAGTCGAACCATCGGCCATCCGCAAGTTGCCTGTGGCAAACACTCATCATTTAACCCTTTTGGCCACGATCTCAATAATTTTTTTACGAATTGCTTCGTCTTCGACCCCGCGGCTTCCGTTTTTCCGGGAAGGGCGCACGTTGATCATGGAGTTAAACTCAACGAACTGCTCACCCTCAAGATCCGGGTAAAGGTTAATTCCCCATACGTTTTTTTGTTTCGAACCATCATCCAAAAGCAACGCCTCTAAATCGGCATGAAGCTCCGCATCAACGGCCAGCAACTGCCTGTCAACATCAACGACACCCTTAACCATGTCGCCAAAAAGACTTGCAGCCATCCGCTTAAGCTCATCCCGCGTGATTGAATCCGTTATTATTTTCATCGGTAAAAGTGATTATAGCACATTTTAGCTCGAATTTGTAACCGGCCTACTCGTGTTCTTGCTACGAGGTGGTTTTATCCTGTTTATCGGTGGGCCGGAAGCGGGGTATATGACAGGGCAAATAAAAATAAGCGCCGCAATGGCCAATCTGAATTTACATTTTAAGGAATTTAAGCAGTTCATATACCAGCAGCGCCGGCCAGACCAGCGCTTTAAAAAACCCTAGTACACCCATCCAGAACGATTTCGCATGCGCAATATAATATACCAGCGCCCCGATGAAACCCAATCCGTAGCCCGTCATCTTATCAGCCATGTTACCTCCCTGATATATAGTTTCAGTGCCAGGCTTTACAGGTTTATGTATTCCCTGGGAGCAAAATTTGTCGCCATCGTCCAGAACGTGGCAACAGCATTCTTTATGCGGTAAACCGCAAGTATATCCATACCTTTCTCGGCAACCCAGGGTTTAAGAAAATCGCGCCTGGCGACGATTTCTTCCTTCAAAGCCTTGTCGCTGACAAGTTCCGCACTGCCGCTGATACGCACCTGCCATCCCGCGACGTGGTTGAACAGGCAGATCTCCACGTTCGGATTCTTCTGCAACTGCCTGTGCAGATCCTTCATGACTCCGGTGTGGAAAATAATACCGTTCTCATCCGCCCGGTACGGCATCATCCCGCGGACGCGCGGCACCCCACCATCCACCGTCGCAAGAAAGCACGGAATCTTAGCCTCATTAATCACCGCAAACACATCATATTTATCCATTCGCGCCTCCAATAATAACAGAATCGCACATACCCGAATTATACAACTTTCCCACCTTGCCAGGCAAATAAAACATTTCAATCCTACCGGACGGTCAATGCGTCAATAGTTGTTGAAATGGCAAAACAAGGAATGGCAAACAAAAACAGTAGCAAGGAGACTGACCATATTTTCGCAAGTAACTGGTTTACCATCCGCTCACTCCTTGGATGTTTCGGTGTCAGGTCTTTATATTTAGCATGATAGACGAAGGCAGGTCGCATCCCCAATGGAAAACACATGTCCCCACTCGTTGACTTCCCCCCACCCCCCCTTGCTTTTGTTTTTTCTTTATCTGAAAAAGACCTTTTTATTATACAACGGTGTTTGAATCGGTCAGAACGGAAAATTCTCTTTCTTCAGCGCATCCGTAACCGACATTTTAACCTGCAAAGCGATCTTTATGGCATTTGCGGCATCAGCCGCACTGACTTCCTCGTCCTCGCCCGGATAACGCGTCGTTATGGCAAAAGGCGTCAGCTCTTCCGCAGCCTCTACTGTCTTAACCCATTCACCGTGCTTCGCGCATAGTTCAAGCAAATAGCCAATATTATGCGTGTAAGGAAAATCGGTTTTCTTATAAACGAGGAATGCTTTCAGATATTTCTCAGCGCATTGCTGAGCATGATAGGCGATCAACCGAAAAGGGCAGTTCTCGGTAAGCTTCAGGCCGCATTCGGCAAGGCGCATATCTTCATCGGCGTACGCCATCCATTGTTTGGCCTTGTTGACCATTTCCTGTTCAATGCCGCTCATACAGCACCTTTCCTTCTCTCGACGCGGGCTGGGCAATCGTTCCCGGAATATCGCGGTCTCGCTCAAACTCTTCCGGCTTCAAAACGACAATATCCCGGGCAAAGCCTAACCCCTTCAGTGATCTATCCATCGAAACCATTAATTCCCTGCGGTTGCCCTGGAAATCACAAATGACGAGCAAGTCCACATCACTATGGATATCAGCCGTTCCACGCGCCTGCGATCCGAACAGCACTATCCGCTGCGGGTGGAAGCGGGATACCAATCTATTAGTTGCTTCTTGTAGTATTTCAGTATTTACCATCGTATTATCCTCAAGATAATTGTCTGTCATCGAGATTATAGCATATCAAAATGAGAAAATCTAACGAATATTTTTGAGACGTAAAGGTAAAATTAAAATAACCCTGCATGCGCTTCCGGACATAGGGTTATCTTTAGATGAAACTGCGATTTAGGATGATTTGGGGGACGTCCCTAAAGTTCCATTTTCTAATTGCTGCACCAAGTCATATGGTCATTTGGATCAAATCCGACACACTTTGTGGCTTCATTCTTAGATATCTTAATGTACGGTTTTTCCTTGCTGCCTATGAAATGGTAGTAAAAATTGTTGTCTTCTCCGTACAACCACCATTCACCAGAGCCATCGTTCATTACAGTTGTTCTAAATATGAAGATAGACGATTCTCCAGGGATAACGAACCTCCTGTTTGTAAGTATCCGCCATGTATTGACGCCTATGGGGAAATAGGCGGCTATAAGAATGATAAAGAGAAAAGTGAGGAAAATAATTTTTTTCATCTGCGGGAAATGTTAAAAAATTGCGCTAATTGACTACCCGAGTCGTGCGTGGGGGAAGTCATTTGTTTCTCGGCAGAAGTTGGATCTCCCCATCGCTAAATACTAAATCAATTTTGTCTGGAGCACTTGAAATGACAAGTTTCCATTGGTCTTGGGCCAGCTTCTCCGCAATTACGTCAACAGGGCACTTATTGTTGATCTTGCAACGAACAAGGGAGACTTTCTGTCGTTCTCCCTCATGTCGAACATTTGCGCCGGGGCAGTAGTACATAGAGTCAAGCATAGGCTGGTACGTAATTTCTGTTGTTCCAGTCACTGTTCCATATACGGAAAGAATCTCTACGTTTGACTTTTCATATTGCTTCATGTTGCATTCACAAGCACTGATAGATAAAGACAGGAACAGCACAATAGCCACCGCTAACTTTCTCATCGCGATATCCTTTTATTCCTTTCGTTTCATGAGACTTGAGGCTGGATTTTGCTTCAGCGGTTCGCACAATGGGGTCAGGTCTTTATATTTAGCATTATAGACGAAGACAGCCGCATCCACAATGGAAAACACATAAGTCATGGGAAGGATTCAAAGGTAAATGTTTCAAGGTACTCCAGCGCGTCGTCTTCAGTGTCCGTTGTGGTGAGCGCTAATGCAAATGTATTGGCCCTGGCAGCCAATGTATCGGCGGGTCGCCTGGTGCTGTCCGTCTTTGTTATGGCCTTGGTTCCTTCTATTGTGTATATGCGTCGAATAATTTGGTTATCATTCACGATGAAATCCTGCTTTATCGGTGGAGAGGGGGCATCTTTTTCATTGTCCACATCCCAGAATTTGTGGATGACAACTCGGATAACCGCACTTTCATGAAAGTAGTACGTTTCTTCCCGCACTACACTTCCCTGGGCAAAGATCGCGTGTATATATTCCGTTTTTTTTGAGCTGAACAGGCCTTCCAACTCCCAATAACGCATCTCTTTACGGATAAGACCGCTACCGTTTTCAACTGATTGATTGACAAACGCATCAATGGTTTTAGATTGTTCCTCAATGACTGTTATTTTTGTTTGCTGGCCATTGTTATCACTAAACGCTGGAGCAAATAGCCAGATAAAAATAAACCAGATAAGTAGCAGAGATAGTGAAGGATAGAGATAGTGGGTCACAGGTTTCTTTACATTTAGCATTGTTAAATGGCGTCTCTTTAGCGTTTAGAAGTAAAATACTGTAATCGCAAGGAACGAAGTGGCGAACTTGTCCACGGCGATAGTAACCGACGGCTTGCTGCGTTGTGTATGTGCCGCCAGCTCGCTAAGCGTAAACGAAATATCATTAATCATTTCATTTCATCATTATCATGGTTGGCGCAGTTGTGAAAGTGGATGCGCGTTAGGAGAGACTCTGTCAGCAAGCTCCCGCGCTTCTTTATTGGTTTGGACAACGCCACAGAACTGCGGCGTTCCATCAGCAAGACGGATAACAAACAACTTCGACAGGGATTTTATTACGGTGACGTTGTCCGGGGGAGTGGGCGACTGCGCAGAGATGCGGAATATCAGAGCGATGGGACTGCCTGATGCGCTTAAGCACCATTCAACTTTGTCGGCACCAAGATTGGGAAAGTTGCCGAAATTATTGCGGTAGACTACCTGTTCTTCTGTGCTCCAGAGAAGCCCGTCCCTGCTCAGCTCCAGCCATGAACATTCGTCGGTGGATACAACGAACAGGCGCCATCCCTTTGGAGCTTGGCATTCCCGAACGGCCAATCCGCGTGCTTCATAGGCCGTTACCAGAGGGGGAGGAGGTACATGGCAATCGGTCGGTTTGACGGATGTATAAACACTGGTCGGTCGCCGATTTTCTGCGTGACCTGCCGGTGCGGCCAAACATAGCAACAAGGTGCAGAATAATCCGAACACCTTTCGCAATGAGGACGAGGCAATTATTGGAGATGCGGGCGGGCGTTTTGTTGATCGCTTCATGTGTTCTTTACCCCAAGGAGTTAGCGTAATCAAATTTGTAATAATCTTCATTGGTCACCTTTATAACAAATAAACGCCTCGCTCAAGGAGTTTTTTGCCCTGGGCGAGGCGTTAACCAGACAAACCCAGAATTTGTCTGAACGTCAAATCTAACTCCCCTCAGTAGACAACGTTCGAACCTTACTCACCCAAGGGGATATAACATATTCCGATTCAATTTTGTATTAAATTGGTAAATTATTGATACTCGACTATTATTCCAAGAGCAGCAGCAATCTCATCTAATACACTTGCAGGCACTTGGCCGAGCTTCTTTTGAAACCTTCTTACATCCATCCCGCGTATTTGTAACACATCAATTGTTGAGGTTTTCGATAACCCGTTAGCTGGTGTATGATCAATTTTAATATGCCAGATATTTTTCGAAAAGCGATCGTCCCAATTGGTTATAGGAGCTATTAATTTAATAGGAAGAATCCCTACGTCATCAGAACTGATCACAATGCCCGGCCGAGTTTTTGTGATTTCTGAACCAACAGTCGGATCAAAGCAAACTGACCATACTTCTCCCCTCTTTGGGGCGGCTTTAGTATTCAACTATATCGCCCCCTTGCAGATCATCATCTTGCTTACGATTCTCTTCGTATAGGTGCAATGCTCCTTTTGCTTGCTCAGCAAGGAGCCTACGCCTCTCGGCCAAAGGAAGTTTTAGGAATGCTTGACGATTTACAAGGGCAAGAGATTCTTCAACATTAACTGGCTTACTTAATATTCTTTCCGCATCTGTTTTCGACATAAATCCTTCAGAAAGAGCTCTCAAAACATTTCTATAAAGCCATTCGGATTGTTCGGGCTCAAGCTCTTCAGGCTCTCGCTTTTTCCAACCTAACTTATTAATAGAAATACAGTATTTTTTGAAATAGGATTCACTAATAATACCCAGATTTCTCAGCCTATATAATAATGCCTGGATGCTCATACCGAATTGTTTCTTAAGCAAAAGCAATTCAGCAGAAGTAATAGAGCCTCTATGAACACCCACTTCACGTCGCAATGAATCGGCTGGAGCTAAAAAAGCTGCTCCAAATCGAAACGCTGCTTTTTCTTCGTCAACACTCTTTGGCATCTTGAGAACTAAATGCCCAAGCTCATGCAGAAGATTCAACCGCTGTCTCTCACCAGAAACACCGTCTCTTGTAACTACTGCAGATGACAGAACATGGTTATGTTCATCGGTTGCAACCGCAGATATTCCATCAAATTTGGTGTCAGTTTCGATTTTCAATACATGAATGCAATGAGCTTCCAATACGCTAACGACATTCGCAATAGGATCAACACCAAGAGCCCATTTTTCCCTTAGCTCACAAGCCGCATTTTCAGCATCTTCCACGTTTTTGATTGAAAGGTGTTTGACTGACAGATCAGAATTGCAATTATATCCGAGTATTTGCTGAAGCCGAACACGCTCTTCAAGAGATTGACTTACAACACTTTCGACCGTGTTCTTAACTTTTTTAGACAGGGTTGATCGTTTACGGTAAGAAATGAATTCTACTTTCAGTGAGGGTTCTCTCAACAAATATGCTGCTTTAACGCCTAATGCTACTGCCAATCTATTCATGACCACTGGGGATGGCAGTGACTTACCTTTTTCGTATTTAGAAATGGCTTGTTTAGTAACTATGCTCCCCATAGTAGCAGCTAAAGCATCTAACGATAAGCCACGCGCCATTCTTAGTTGCTTCAACCTTTGACTAATATTCATAATTTTCCCTTTTACTTACCCCTTAGTTGACAACTATAACATATTTTTATCAATTTATCAACCATGCTTTTTAGCAAAGAATGCATACCATCTTTCCGTTTAACAAGGTATAAAAGTATAAATGCGAAGAGAGGGACTATACCAGCGGAACATTGGCAGTGCGGCATTTAGGATGGCCACTAAATCTTGGCCGGATGTTTTCGAGAACAACATCGAGGTTTGCTTTTACCATTGCGGGTATGCGGCTGTCCCGCTGAATATATAGATAGTAATCAATCAGGAAATTAGTGGAAAAGACCATCTGGAATATAGGGGTGTAGTTACGGGGGTATAGCTGCGCGTGCCGCTAACGCCGTTGCTATAGTCGGCATCATCGGTACCGGATGCATTGGCCCCGATGCCCGTCAATGCTCCAACAGAAAATGCTCCGCCTATAACATCAGCAAACTAAATATAACCGGACTTATTGCTCGATATCAATTATTACTTGATCGAACGGGGCGACACGTGCACGACTTTGCCGTTCTGCCATATAGAAAGAGGGCGCCCGGTTCGTTTATGCTCTTTAACAACTTCGTGAACCGCTTCTTTGAATGCGATTTCAGCCTTATCCTGCAAAGAAAGACGCTTTTTCATACAAATAACCTCACATTTTAATTATAATATCGAATAACTGCTTATCTACTATTTCAAGCTTACCTTTTTCCTCTTTCGCAATCAACTCAGGTTTTGTGCCAGAATTATTAAATAACATCCATGAAGTCAGCAATGGTTTATATAGTTCAAAAAAATTGCCAATACTGCGCTTAAATCTCCGTCGCACGTCGTTTTCAGGAACATTATGGCCGCCCGCAGCGACTCTGTCCTTGATTCGCGAAATCGCTAATTCCGTATTCGGTATCCAAACGAAGAAAAGATAAAGGTTATATCCTTTCTCTGCAAGCTCTTTAAGCAGCTTTACATACGATCTTCCCGAAAGGGTTGTTTCAAATCCGAAGCAAACTCCGCGATCGGCAAACTCGCGTATCTGTTGCAGGACAAGCCTGCCAGCTTTTAAGGCCGCCCTTTGAGGTTCAAAAGGCGATAACCCCTGAGCTATAAGATCGGCATTGACAAAGTGCGGGCAATTTGCATATTCCGGAAGAAATTTTATTGCGAATGTTGTCTTCCCCGCACCGTTTGAACCTGCAATGATATAGACATTCTTTTCCCTCATTATAATTGTCCGTCATCGAGATTATAGCATATCAAAATGAGAAAATCTAACGAATATTTTTGAGACTTGAAGGTAAAATATATGACATCGTTAGTATCGAGAAATTCTTCAGTATCTTGTTTCTTCCTCCTTGCCATGGCTGGTTTTTCATTTACAATTTCTGGCTCAATCTGTTTTTGTTCCTGGGCTACCCCGTTCTTTTCAGCATCAATTAAACGCAGCACACTTTGAGCACGAATGTCGGATATTCTTTCCATTCGCTCTTCTGGTGTCAGCAACTCTTAATCACATCCGTACCTGATACCCCCTTTAGATAAAAAAATACACTATTCCCATATACATATGAAAATAGTGAAACAATGTAAGACATTATTAATATTAAGATTATACGTTATTCTACGTCCGGAGTAAAAATAGGCGGTAAAAGATGGCAGTTGTGAGACATTTTGATGAGAGTCTGGACTTAATTTTGATTAATAAATGATTATCGTCGATAAAATCGACGTTTACTGCAAAAACTCCGGAGGTAGGATTCGAACCTACAACCCTCCCGTTAACAGCGGGATGCTCCACCATTGAGCTACTCCGGAATGGTGTGTATTATTCTGCGATTAAAATTTTTACTGCTTATATCTATTCCGGTGCTTTTTCAATGGTGGAGCAAGCTCCTCCCGCCGCCTCACCGGCTCGGCGTCCCGCGTGGCTCGTCCGCACTTATTCGTGCGGACACGCGGCCATTTCGCTACTCCGGAATGGTATTTTGCTTTTTTACTATTTCAAGTTGATCTTTTAGCGGAACAAGTTCATTGGTTATTATGAACCAGATCAATTCCATGTCAATGCCGAAATAGTGATGAATTATTCTGTCGCGCAGTCCGGCCATTCCCTTCCAATTTACACCGCCGAACTTTTTCTTAATATCTTCGGGAATGTTTTTCGTTGCTTCGCCTATTATTTCGAGATTGCGCACAACGGCATCATTTGTTTTCGGATCAGCCATGAAATCGTCATGGCCAAGAGGACTTATATATGTTTCTATTTTCTGAATACTTTCGATAATATCATCAACGAAAAGCAGCCAGTCCCTCTTAGACATATATCAATTCCTTGCGGATATGATACCATCTGTTCGATTTTATGGCGCGGCCTGACACCAAGTCCACCTTCATCTTAAGGGTATTTTCCAGAAATTCCGCCAAATCAATGAACTTTAATCCTATCGGTTCCTTAAAATCTACAATTATATCAATATCGCTTTTTTCGTTTTGTTCATTACGCGCATAAGAACCGAAGATACCAATCCGTGCAACCTTATACCTGGTTTCCAATTCTGGTTTAAATTGCGACAGAACATTTTTAATTTCAAAAAGGCTTCTCATGTGCCGATCTGCCCCTTCAACCGCTTATTTTTCTCCCGCTAATTTTAGCAATTTTTCCCACTTGCGGTCAACTTCGGCCTGGATTTCGTCGAG
>MGVF01000006.1 GCA_001800355.1 Elusimicrobia bacterium RIFOXYA2_FULL_50_26 | reverse complement strand
AGTTTAACTCGTGGAAGTGAACTTTATCGGCAGGCACTTTGTGCACGTGCGATTCGGCAAGCACTAGAGTATCCAGTATTGACAGCATATTCTTTTTTGCCGCACCCGTGAATGCGGCGCGTGTTATGATATTTCTCATCTGTCGCGGCGAATCAAAGCTGACGTCGCCTTTGACTTTAAGCAATTTGGCCGGCATATGGTGGCGTTCGCACTCGCTGACGCTTAAGCGCCAGCCGGGAATCTTGAGGGCGTTTTTAAGTTTTTTCCCCAGCTGCCGGGCGGAAAGCCCGGCGTCAATCAATGAGGCGAGGATCATATCGCCCGCGATACCGGATGAACAGTTAAAGTATGCGGTTTTCATTTCTTGTTTATCAGGCCTGCGATTATGCCTGCTCCGAAACCGTCGTCAATGTTTACCACGCTCACGTTTGCGGCGCATGAATTCAACATGGTCAATAGCGGCGTTATGCCGCCGAAGGCAGTGCCGTAGCCAACCGATGTCGGCACTCCTATGACAGGGCAATTTGCAAGCCCGCCCGCGACGCTTGCAAGCGCGCCTTCCATGCCGGCGCACGCAATAACGCATGTTGCCGCGCGGATGAGTTCCCTGCGCCCGATGAGCCTGTGAACTCCGGCAACGCCGGCGTCGTAAACGCGCTCAACGCGGTTACCGAGGATAGAGGCGGTAACTGCCGCTTCCTCCGCCACGGGAATGTCCGTGGTGCCGGCTGTCAGCACGCATATAAACCTGTCCGGATGGGCGATTATTATTTTGCCCGCGCGCTTTTTTACATGCACTATGCGTGCCGCGGGATAATGCACCGAGTGAGGAAATTTTTTCTTTAATGCGCTATAAACTTTAGAATCGGCGCGCGTTGCCATTACGGGGCCGTCGCCGGACAGGAGTTCGCCGGCGATGGCAACTATTTGCGTGGAAGTTTTGCCGGGGCAGTAAATTGCCTCCGGAAACCCCTGGCGCTTATAACGATATGGTTCGGGATCAAAGTGTTTCATTTTCAAAATAGGGCGATTGCCATATCTCCTTGAAAAGTTCATCGAGTTCTGTGAACCTGATTATGGTGTTGAAACGGCTGCGGATTTTTGCGGCGTTCGGCAGGCCTTTTAGATAGAACGGCGCGATCTTGCGAAGGTGTATGAAGCCGTAAGGTTCGCCGTAACATCCAAGTGACATCAGCGCGTGTTTTTTGAGCAGTGCAATTCGTTCTTCCCAGGAAGGCTCGCGTCCCACGGTGCCTGTGTCAAGGTATTGTTCTATGCGGTTAAAAATACTGTAATTGCCTATCGCTCCACGGCCAATCATCAGTCCCGCGCAACCCGTTTCCTTAAGAAAATGGCCTGCTGAAATCTCGTCAGTTATGCCGCCGTTGCCGATTACAGGTATGTGAGCGTTTACAACGGCCTCTTTAATTGCACCCAGATCCGGCTTGCCGCTATGGCCGTGTTCCGCGGCGCGCCCGTGAACAGTTACGGCCGAAATACCTGATTCCTGTGCAAGCTGGACTATACGCGGCGCGACGTTATCTTTTTCCGTAAGCCCCGTGCGTATTTTTATCGTAACGGGTATGGTTACCGCTTTTACGGCGGCTTCCATTATAGCCGTCATCGCCTGTTCATTTTTAAGCAGTTTTGCCCCGGCTCCCGCCTTCGTGATCTTCGGAACCGGGCATCCGAAATTTATGTCCAGTACGTCCGCGCCTGCGGCTTCGACGATGCGTGCGGCTTCGGCGATGGCCGCCGGTTCCGCGCCGAACAGTTGCACGCACACCGGTTGTTCCGCCTTGGATAGCCGCAGCATTTTAAGCGTTTTGCGGTCGCGGTAAAGAAGCGCCTTGGCGGAGATCATTTCCGTGCAGACCATCCCGGCGCCTCCGTCTTTTGCAAGGGCGCGGAACGGGGCATCCGTGATGCCGGCCATGGGCGCCATAACCAGGTTGCGTTTTACGTATACATCCCTGATAAAGAGCGGTTTGTAAAGCATGTTACCAGTTTTCCAACGGCAATCCCGGGTCTGTTTTTACCGTATCGGTACGGCTTAATCCGCCTGTTTTTTTGAATTTGTAATAACCTGCGCACGCTATCATCGCAGCGTTGTCGGTGCAAAGGAGCGGTGAAGGAATAAATATTGCGCGGCGTTCCTTTTTTGCGCGGGCGTTGAACTGGCGACGCAGCGAAGAATTAGAGGTAACGCCGCCGCCCAGCACTATGGTATGCAGGCCGTAGTGCCGCGCCGCTGCAAACGTTTTCTCAATAAGAGTGTCAATCACGGCCTGCTGGAAAGAGGCGCAAATATCGCGCACTTGCATGGGAGAACGTTTTTTTACACCCTCGTTTTTAACAAAATTTACGACAGCAGTTTTAAGTCCGGAAAACGAAAAATCCCATGTTCCCTTCATGTGAGGCCGCGGAAAAGCTATCGCCTTCGCGTTTCCGTTCGCGGCCAGCTTGTCTATGACCGGCCCGCCGGGATAAGGAAGCTCCAGGAGTTTTGCCACTTTGTCGAATGCCTCGCCGGCCGCATCGTCGCGGGTTCCGCCAAGGTACTCGTAATGTCCCATGGATCTTATAATGATAAGCTCGGTATGTCCGCCGGACACGATAAGGCCGAGGTACGGAGGCGCAAGCCGCGGATGCTCCAGCAGCGAGGCTGATAAATGCCCTTCGATATGATGAACGGCGACAAGAGGAATATGATTAATAAATGAAAGCGACTGGGCGGCAAGCTGTCCCACAAGAAGAGAGCCGGCAAGCCCGGGGCCGCGAGTGTAGGCGATCGCGCTTATAGAGTCTTTTATGCCGTTTATGCCGAAGCCGGCTTTGCGGCAGGCGCGTTCAATGACTATGTTGACATTTTCAAGGTGGGATCTGCTGGCAAGCTCTGGCACGACGCCGGAATAGCGGGCATGAATTTTTTCCTGCGACGATATTACGTTGGAAAGAATGACATGCCCGTTTTTAACAATCGAGCATGCCGTTTCGTCGCACGAGGTTTCTATGGCAAGGACAAGCATGGCGCTATTTGTTTTCCTTCCGGTCAACCAGGTCGGTGAGATATACGAATTCTATTCCCGCATTTTTGAAGCGCGGCATGTTTTCCCGTATGGCTGCGGCGAGATGTTTTTTGTGGACGTGGCCGATGGCTATCGCCGTGCCGCGGCGGCCTGCGCGTTTGAACAGCCTGTCCAGCTGCGCGCGTATATAATCCGGTGAATCTTCGTTGTCCAGAAAGATTTCGTTTTCCAGTTCAACAAGTCCAACAGCGCGCGCCGCCGCGCGGGCGGCAGATTTCGGAGTGGTGTATGAATCGAAATAAAACAGCCCCTTCTCTTTCACAAGCCCGAGGAGAGCCTTCATTTTATTCGCGTCCGCGCTGAAGCGCGATCCCATGTGGTTTGACACGCCCGATATTCCCGGCACGGTGGCGAGGTTTGCTTCGAATTTCTTCTTGAGATCCGCGGAGTTCATGCCGGTAAGCAGTGCAGCCTTGCCGGGATTAACCTTTGGATAGCCTTCCGGCTCAAGCGGCAGGTGCATAAGATACGGCATGTGCCGCGCGGAAAGCGTGGAAGCGGTTTTTCGCGAAAAATGCTCGGCAGGCAGTATTGCAAACGTCAGCGGGACGCCGAGATCCAGGAACGCGGAAATATCGGACATTGTGCCCGCATCGTCTATCACTATTGCCGCGCGTTTTGCTTTTTTAACTTTAGCCGCAGCAGGCGATATAAGCGTTACTTTAAGGAACAGCATGTTTCCCTTCGTAACGCTTACGGTTGTTTCACCGCCGTCGGCCGCCGTTATGGCTACGTTCAACTGGTTCTTTGCGGCCAGCGCGCGAATCTGCTCCGCCACGACAACGGCCTTTACCTTTGCCGGCAGTTTCAATTTTCTGAAATGTTCTATCCAGACCGTGGTTCCGGCGCGCCGTTCTTTCTGGTACTGTTCGGTGATATTTCTGTCCGTAAGCCCGTTTGAAATAAGTATATCCGTTACGTTTCCGTTAAGTTCCGCCGATGCGGTAAGGTAGTTTTCGGATACGCCGTACCAGAACAGGCACACCAGCGCGCCGAAGAGAACAAGCAGCGCCGCGAACGCAATGCGTATAAAACCGGTATTCGTGTTTTTTTTCAATGTTATTCCTTAATCGTAATTAACACGCTTCGCGCTTTTAACAGTTCTATGGCGCGTTCAAGGGCGACGTCTTCCACCCGCTCCTTTTCCTTCTTGTTGGCCGGCGGGGCAGGCTCCTTGCCGGGGGCGTAAACGTCTTCGGATTGCGCATAGAGTTTTGCTTCAATTTCCCTGGGAACATCTATCATAATATCCGGTATTATTCCCCCGTTGCCGGTTTCCTCGTTGCGGTGAATGCTGCGCCCGGCCGGCGTATAGTACTTGGCCGTGGTAAGCCTGAGGGCGTTGCCTTCGGAGAGCGGGAATACCGACTGCACGCTTCCCTTGCCGAAGGTTGTCGTGCCGATAATAAGCGAACGCTTCAAATCCTGCATGGCGCCCGCCACGATTTCAGATCCCGATGCCGAGCCGCGGTTTACAAGTATAATCATGGGCAGCGTGGCATACGGCGCCTTGCCGTGCGCGGTATAATCACGCCTGCTTTCAGCGCGGCGTCCCTGGGTATATACTATGAGCTTGTTGTCGCCTACAAATTCCTTGCAGACGTTTACCGCCGTATCAAGCAGCCCGCCGGGATTGTTCCTGAGGTCGAAGACAAGCGATTTCATGCCTTTCGACTGTAGTTCGCCAAGCGCCTTGTCGAGATCCTTGTCGGAACTTGCGTTGAATTCGCTCAGGCGTATGTAGCCGATGTCCGAGGTCAGCATTTTGCTTTTTATGGTTTCAATCTTTATTATTTCTCTTGTTATCGTAAACTCCTGCGGCTCTTTTGCGCCGTCGCGCACGATGGTAATTGATACTTTTGTGCCAGGGTTTCCGCGCAACTTCTTGACCGCGTCTTCGATACTTATGCCTTCCGTAGTTTTACCTTCGATTTTTATAATCTTATCGTCGGGCAGTATGCCGATTTTATACGCGGGCGTGCCGGGCAGCGGCGTAATCACCGTCAGCCAGTTTTCCTTGACGGAAATTCTTATGCCCAGGCCGCCGAACTGTCCTTCGGTCTCGGTTTTCATTTCCTTGTATATTTCGGGTTCCATGAATTGCGAGAACGGGTCGAGTGTTTTTACCATGCCGCTTACGGCGCCTGTAAGCAGCTTCCTGGAATCCTTCTCCTCGACGTAATTCTCCTGTATAAGTTCCATCACGCCGATAAGCAGTTTAAGCTGATCGTATGTCGTATTGACCGCGGCGCGCACCGGTGAACTGGTAAAATAGATTGCGCCGGCCGCCAGTGTAATTGCTAAAAACAATGTGCCAAGCCTTTTTTTCATTTGCTGCTCCTTTCACTTATTTCATTGTGTATTAACCATGTCGTAGGATCCTCGGGTTTGCCGGCTGAACGTATTTCGAAGTACAATGCCTGCTCGCCGCTGTTTCCCATCCTGCCTACCGCTTCTCCCGCTTTGGGTTTCTGTCCCTCTTCCAGGGATGTTTCACCCAGTTGTCCGTATATGGAATAAAAACCGCCGCCGTGATCGAGTATTACCATGAGGCCGTATGCCCGGAACTCGCCGCTGAAGATTACCTCGCCCCCGCTGACGGCGTTGATTGCAGCCAATGGAGCGGTGCGGATTTTAATGCCGTTGCTTATGACGTATGTGGCAAGCTCCGGGTGCTTGTTTTTGCCGAAGCGGGTGATAATTTCACCCTGTACGGGCCATGGCAGAAGGTTCTTCTTTTCCCTGAACACTTTGCGCGCCGCGGTCTCCGCTTCGGTTTGTTTTTTCTTTTTTTCAAGGTTTCCTATAACCCGTTCAAGATCCCTTGCCGAATCGGTAATTTTTTTTATCTCATCCTCGGCCACTATACGCCTGCCTATCGTTGTTTTCAATAAGCCCTGTTTTTCCCCTTTTATATTTTCACGTTCCCGTGCGGTTTGTTCCTGTTTTTTTTTAAGATTCAGCAAAGTCGCTTTTGCGTTCTGCCAGCGCTCAAGCGCGATCTTGGATTCCGTCTCCTTCTCCTCGGCGTTATCGCGGTATGTTTTTTTCTGCGAAAGCGCGTACAAGCGCAATTTCCCGGCTACGGGATTTGTGAACATTTTTTGAAAACCGTGATTGGCGCGGAACCATAAATCAGCCTCTTTTTCAAGAACGGCCTGCCACTGGTTTTTTTCCATGTCGGCAAGCTTGAGGGCTTTTTCGCTGTAAGCAAGATTCTTCTGCGCCTTATTGATGTCCCGGCGCAACGCATCCTTCTGTTTGGCAAGCCTTGCCAGTTCCTGCTCTATGCGGGCAACTTCACTGCGGATGCGTTTCTCTTCAAGAAGGCAGTATTCTTTTTCAGTCCGCTTTTCCTCAAGGGCTTTTTTAAGCTCATGCAGGCTCTTATTCTCTTTTTCAATTTCATTCTGGTACTGTTTTACGCTTTTCGCATCAAGCGATACGGCGAAAAAAAGAGCGATGAAATAAACGCAAGCCCGTTTCATATTTATTTTAGTCACTGATGTTACGCAAGAAATGCCAAAGTTGCTGTCATTGCGAGCGAAGCGAGGCAATCTTGCTGTTTCGTATCAAAACGACGAGATTGCTTCGTCGCGAAGGCTCCTCGCAATGACACGCTGCGTAACATCAGTTAGTCAGTTTTCCGTGAGCAGGGCTGAAATAATGCCCGCCGCGATAAAATAAGGCACGAATCTTTCCGGAAGCATTAAGAAGGCGTCGGTTGCCGCGGAACGTGCAATTGAATAATACATGCCGGCGCCGGCGATTCCGCCTGCGGCGCCTATGGCGGCATTTTCCAGGGCGCGAAGGAATTTAAAATCTTCCCGCACCAGGCGCACGGTAATTTTTGCGATGATTATCAGGCCGGCGGCAGCCAGTATAATGTATAGCAAATAGCGGTAGCTGGCGGCGACTGTCGAGAGCCGTTCGGCGATGTCTAGAAGCCCGGCATCGTAGCGCACATCGCTTATGCCTTCGATTGCCGTCGCCGATTCCCGTATGGCTGCCGCTGTTTCCGCCGTTGCCGGGCGCGGGTGCAGTATAAAATACGCGGGAAAAGGGTTTTCCGAGGTAACGAGGACGTCCTTCAGCGAAGGTTCCTCTTTTAGCGCCTTTTCCCATGCTTTATCCGCAGGCACGTATTCCACTGATGAAACCCCGTCAATGTTGTCCAGTTTTTCCCTGACGACGTCGTAATTCGCGTTACGTTCCGCGAATACGGCTATCTGCGCCCGCGGCAGCAGAAGCGCACGTTGCACGCGCGCCTGGTAGTAAGGAACGAACACCAGCCCACATGCGCCTGAAATAAGCGCCGAGACAAGCAGGCAGAAAATCCTGGATATGTTTCTGTTCATAAAACACCTTTATTCATTGTAGCAGTTTGAGGTCATTGCGAGCGAGAGCGAAGCAATCTTGCTGTTTCGTATCAAAACGGGATTGCTTCGTCGCAAGGCTCCTCGCAATGACACGCTTGCGTAACATCAGTTAGTTATTGAAATAGTATATTATAATTGGCCGGTATTACGCAAATACAGGCCTCGTCATTTTTTGCAACAGGAGTCCATCATCTCAATAAGAAGCGCCGGGTTAATCCTGGCGCGCAGGCGAAACGAAGGCAAAATCTTTCCCATGCTGCTGCGGAAATCGTCACGCCATTCCCAGATGTCCACTATCATGGCAAGCAGGGAGTAGGGATTTGCGCCTTTCAACGGTGAAATATTTTTTTGTCCCAGCTCCCGCGCAAAGCGGTCTATTTTTGTGTCGTCGGAAATTGCCAAAAACGGTATGCGGTTAAGCGCCGCCAGTATAAGGCCGTGCAGCCGCTGGCTTATAACCATGTCCACTTCGCCTATTACGGAGTATAGTTGCCGCGCATTGCTCCACTGGATAAGACGGGCGCTGTTATGCATGGAGTTCATGACCGACAAGGTAAAAGGCATGTCCTGCTCAAAATGGAAGGGTATGAAAACTATGCGCGCACCTATGCGCTGTATAAGTGAATCCGCCAGTTTAGCGAATAAGCCAGCATCATAACGGTCATTTTTCCGGGGCGGACGCAAAATCATCGCTACCTTGGGATTGGCCGGGTTCAACGCGGCGCGCGCGAATATTTCATTCTCAAGGACCGGGTCGGCCGTGATTTCTACGTGCTTCGCCGCGCAACCCCATTTTTTCAAGAGGTCGTTCGAGTATGATTCGCGCAACGTTATGGCGTCGGCCATGCTTAATACCCGGGTTGTCCAGAACCTGTTAATTTTTTTGAGCTCGTTGATTCCGACGCCATACACAAATATCTTTTTACCCAGGAGCCGGGCGAGCGCGATGATCGCAAGATAATAATACAAGCCGCAGTTGCCTGTCATGTCCTGAAACAGGCCTCCCCCGCCGGAAATTAAAATGTCGCTTCCATACAGGGCTTTTGCAACGGCAAAAGGATTCCACCGGTTAATTGCGTTTACCGAAAAATGCAGCGCGGTTTTTTTTGCGTTTGCCGACAGAACCGTTATGGATGCCCGGCTATGGTGGCCGCGAATACCGGAGATGAGGCAATTGAGTATCAATTCATCGCCGGCGTTGCCGAAGCCGTAATAACCGGAAATAAGTATGTTCATGGTTTGTTTCGTTTTATGCGGCGGTACGCGATGATTATAACGTAGCCTATTATGGCGCCCAGCCAGATACCGTGCAGGCTGCGTACAAGCGATATTGCCAGTGGCGCATGCGCGTGCAGGAACGTATTGATTATGGAAACCTGGCCTATCATACCCAGGATTATAAGCGCGGGATTTTTAAGCGCAAAACCTGCCAGCAACAACGGCTGTCCGAAAAGGAATTCCTTTGTGCGTGGCCGCACGTAAAACAGGTTTTCAACGAACTGGCGTAAACCTGTTTCAGGCCTCAGCCAGTCGGCCGCGTTGTTGCCGCTGCGGATTACGATAATAGCCGCAATAACCGCCGCCAGGATGCCCGCGGCAAGATATTTCACGGAAATCTTTGACGACCAGAATCGCCGCAGGTCAGGCGGCGGGTATATTATAAACACCGACAACACAATCGGCAGGAAGAAAATAAGCCGAACGTAAGGTATGTTGACAAGTTTCTGCATGAACATGGCATCGTAGAATAACGCCGCCATAAGCAATGCGCCTGAAAGCGTTACCACGTTTGTAATGGCGTATGATACGATGGGCGATTTTTGTTTGTTGCCGGTGTACAAGCCAATCAACGGCATGAGTATCGCCGTAATTACGGCAAGCAACCGCCATAGTTCTACGTTCCCTCGTATGGGGTATTCGGGTGGCAGGGCATGGCCGAGAGTGTACTCTTCCTTTTTCAACTTGCGGGCAAGGGTGCGCAGGTAAGAGAGATTGTCCTCTATGGATTTGTTTGCGTAAAAGCGAAAATAGAAAAAGCGTATGCCGCGTTCGTTGGCGGCTCTAAGCCAGCGGGAAATCCAGATCCCGGGATCCGGATTTCTGTTTAGCTCGGCCGTAGCTATTGTATGGCCGCGAACGGCGTTGCCCGCAACGGCACGGCGCAAGGACGCATCTCCGGAAAAAGATACGAATTCCATCTCAACGTAGGGTATACGATGTTCCCTGATGTAATCCGTTACAATATTTTCGTTGCCGGGGTAGCCGGGTATTTCCCTGCCATCCCAGAAAATTGTTGATAAGGATGACGGCAGCCCTGAAGTTATCCAGCGCGGATCGCCCGCATTTTGCACTTTCAGGGTTACCAGCATCTTTGCCGCCTGAGCCGCCGCTATTTTTTCCGCCGGGAATCCGACTGCCAGGGAATCGTTGAATAACGGAGAGGTGTATGATTCCCCTGTTTTGGGGTATATGACCTGATATTTCCCCGCGGTTATGTTCGAAACGACGATGCCATAACGGTTGCGCAGTTGCTGCAAAATGCGGCCGGAAAGTTCCCTGCTTGCCACCATCAATGAATTCGGGGCTACTATTGACCCTTGGAGGATAACGTCCAGGATTTTGAGGCGCTGGTAATCATCCGCGCCGAAACGGACAATTTTACCGGTGTTTTCCAGCGATGAAAGCGGTTCCTCGCTTATTGCCACGCTAACAACGCCTATGGCGCGGCAGCGTTGAAGAAAGTCGGCCGTTGAGTAATTGTTGCGGCGGCAAAGATCATCAGCCTCGTCAATATCTATGCATATCTCAACAGTGCGGTTTTTACGTTCGCTTGCATGGCGTGCCATACCGGTGGCGGCAGCCCAGATAATCACCGCGCCGACTAGTATTGCAATAACAGTATTGATAATCTTAAATTGTAGTTTCATTTCAAAATCGTGTCTCTTTAGCAGTTTGAGGTCATTGCGAGCGAGAGCGAAGCAATCTCAAAGTTGCTTCTGATGAAAAGCGAGATTGCCGCGCCCTTTGGGCTCGCAATGACGACGACAACTTCTAAACGCTAAAGAGACACCCAAAATATTACTGTCGTTTATCCAGGGATCTTTCATATTGCAGTATGTAAAGATCCGCGGAGCGCGGCCAGGAAAAATCGCAGGACAACGCGTTGGTTATTGCTTTTTTCCACTGCCTGGGCTGGTTAAAAAGTTTATGCGCGCGTTTGACGGCCATTAGAAATTCTTCCGCCGTTGCGCCCATGAAAGTGATGCCGTTGCCTGTTCCGGTTTTCCGATTAAAATCGCTTACAGTGTCGGAGAGGCCGCCCGTTTTTCTGACGATAGGCATAGTCCCGTAGGCAAGCGCTATCATCTGCCCAAGCCCGCATGGCTCGAAACGCGACGGCATCAGAAAGGCGTCCGCGCCGGCATATATCTTGTGCGCCAGAGGGTTGTTGAAGCCCTCGTTGAAGCTTACCCGTCCGGGGTAACGTTTTGCGAGTGATAATATGGTATCGTGAATCTCGCTGTCGCCGCTGCCCAATATTACCACTTGCATCCCGTTTTTAATGATTTCCGGCAGAGCTTCCGCCACAAGATCGTAACCTTTCTGCGGATCCAGCCGCGAAACCGATCCCAGCAGGAACGATTTCGGGGATACGGCCAGGCCGCACTCCCGTTGAAGATCCTCCTTGCAGGCGGATTTTGGCGCGGTATCCTTTTTTGAAAAATGCGCGGCGATCATAGCGTCAGTTTGCGGGTTCCATTCACGGTAATCTATACCGTTAAGAATACCCGTAACGTCGTTTCGCCGGGAGCGCAATATGCCTTCCATGCCGCGCCCCTCGTCGGTTAAAAGTATTTCTTTCGCATACGTCGGGCTTACCGTGGTGATTGTGTCGGCATACACTATCCCGGCTTTCATGAAATTGAATTTACCGTAATACTCAAGTTTATTCCACTGGAAATCCTGGGGGCCGAAATGCGCTATCCGCGCGGTGTCTGCGGTGAACATTCCCTGGTAGGCGATATTGTGTATGGTGTATACGGATGCGGTATTCCAGAAGAAGGAGTCGAGCTTGTAGACTGTTTTGAGGTATGCGGGTATTATACCCGTCTGCCAGTCGTGGCAGTGAATTATATCGGGCTGAAACGCGATTGCCTTGGCCGCCTCAAGAACCGCGCGCGAGAAAAAAATGAACCGTTCGCGATTATCCGCGAAGTCGCCTGCGGATGTGCGGTATACGTCTGAGCGGTCGAAGAATTTAGGGTTATCTATAAAGTATACCGGCACGCCGGCGTCAGTTTTTGATTCCATAAGGCGGGCTGTCTCAAGCGAGTTGCCCACCGGTATTTGCAGGCGGTAAGGAAGAGTTTTGAGCGGGAACCGCGCCGAATCCACCTGCCGGTACCGCGGCAGAATTATGCGCACATCATGTTTTTTGAATTTTAGATGGCCTGGCAACGTGCCGACGACATCGGCAAGGCCGCCGACCTTAACAAACGGTACACATTCCGAAGCCGCCATAAGTATCTTCATCTAGACCCTCACACCATGCACCATGTACTATGTACCGCCTTATTACTCGCTTTCGCGCAGGAATTTTGCCGCTTCTTCCGGCGGTGTCGGGTTTATGTAGAACCCGCTTCCCCACTCAAAGCCCGCGACGTTGGCCAACTTGGGTATGACCTCAATGTGCCAGTGATAGTGAGGAAGGTGCGATTCCTTGAGCGGTGAGTTGTGCAGCACGTAATTATACGGCGGCTTATCGAGGACGGAGTCCAGTTTGCGCAGCACTTCCTTCATCATTACGGCCAGGTTGGATGCCTCGTGCTTCTGTATATCCTCAAAATCCGAATCGTGCGATTTAGGCAGCAGCCACAACTCAAAAGGGAAACGCGAAGCGAAAGGCGTTATTGCGATGAAATCGTCGTTTTCGGTTACGATACGCTGGTTTAGGGAAAGCTCCTGTTTTACTATATCGCAGAATACGCAGCGTTCCTTGTATTCGTAGTAATCCTTTGCGCCGTTTACCTCTTCGCGCACCCTTTTAGGGACTATGGGCGTTGCGATAAGCTGGGAATGCGAATGAGAAAGGGTCGCGCCTGCCGCTGCGCCGCGGTTTTTAAAGATCAAAGCATATTCCAGGCGAATGTCTTTCTTTAAATCCATTATCCGGTCGCGGTACGCCCAGATGATGTCCTCAACGTGCTTGTCGGGAAGATCCTGGATTTCCTTGTTATGCTCGGGCGTTTCTATAATTACTTCGTGCGCGCCCAGTCCGTGCATTTTATCGTACATGCCCTCGCCCTGGCGGTTTAACGCCCCCTCTATCTTTAACGCCGGGAATTTGTTAGGCACCACGCGCAGCCACCAGTCGCGGCTGTCTCTTGCGCGCCCGGGTTCGGAATATGCCAGTATTTCCGGCGGTGTCAGGCTTTCGTTGCCCGGGCAGAACGGGCAGGCTTTGCCGGTATTGTTATTCGGCTCGCGCGGAAATTCAGACGGCCTTTTCCCCCTCTCCGTCGAGATAATAACCCACCTGCCTATAACCGGATCACGCCTCAATTCAGACATTTATGCCTCCGTATCAAATCACGCCAGTTTTTTTAAGGTGCTCTATGCTGTTTCTTACTTCGGTGTTGCCTGCCTGTGGCGAGTGCGCCTCTACTACTTTAACCGCCACCTCTGAAACGTATGGCTTGAAAATTGTGAAATCCAGTTCGCCTGTGCCGGGCGCATAATGGTCCGAGATATGATGAAGGTCGTGCAGGTGCATGCCGAACATGTGTTTGTGCAGGGCATTAAGAAAATCCTTGTGATCGCGCACAAAGCCCATATTGACGAAAACCTGCGCATGGCCGGTGTCGTGCCAGTAGGCCAAAGGCGCGCCCTCAAATGTTTTTAGAAGTTCCAGCACCTCTTCGATATGCGGTATTTCGTGTAGAAAGTAGCGGTTTTCAAGGCAGAGTTTAACGTTGTTTTTCGCGGCCGCCTTTAAACAGGCGTCGAGGCATTTTTTAAGCGCATCCATCGCGCGCGGGGCCTTTATTTTGCGGTCGGCGCTCAGCCGTTCCACGTACTGGTTATATAGTTTCCCGGTTGTTCCGAACTGGCGAACATACGTGAAAAACTCGCTCCCCGACGGTTCGGTTGAAACTTCACCGGCATGAAGCACAACGGCTTTGGCTCCCAGTTTACCGGCCCATTCTATGGTGCGGTTTGTGTATTCCACGGCCATGCGGCGCTCCGACTCATCTTCCGATGTCATGAGGTATCCGGAATATATTGAGCGCCCTTTCGGCACGGGGTTGAGCCGCGGGCAATAATTATGAAGGCTTGATATGGCAATTTCCCCGCGCGCCACCGATGAAATGATTTCGGGCAGCCAGTTTTTCGGCATCTCTATATTTAACTCCAGCGCAGAAAACCCCAGGTTTGCCGTTGCCTTCAGCAAGCTATGCCAGGATGAATGCTTATTTATATGATATGCCGTAGATAACGATAACATTATTAATTTGAGCCGCCGGCGCCGGGCGGTTCGTTGCGGCCTGCTTCCGCACTGCCGGTTTCCGCAGGTGTTTCTTCGGCGGTAGTTTCGGCGGGAGACGGCTCTTCGTCCGCCTCGGGGGCGGGGGCAAGCTCCTCCAACGAGGGTAACTCGCTTAAGTGTTCAAGCCCGAAGTGGCGCAGGAATTCCATTGTGGTGCCGTATAACAGCGGCCGGCCTATCGTTTCCTTGCGCCCGACTATATGGACAAGTTTTCGTTCAAGCAGCGTCTCCATCACGGTTGTAACTTCAACGCCGCGGATTTCTTCAATCTCGGAGCGCGTAATCGGCTGCTTGTATGCGACGATCGAAAGCGTTTCAAGCGCGGATACTGAAAGGCGGAAAGTGGTTTTTTCCTTGTAAAGCCGCCTTATCCACGGGCTGAATTCTTTTTTAGTGGAAAATTGCCAGCCCTCGGCGACGAAACGAAGTTCAACCGGCGCGCCGCGTTGCATGTAATCATCCGCTATTTCGGTTATCATTTTTTCTATGTCCTGCCCTTCCTGCAGTTCGCCTAGAATGTTCTTTATCACAGACACGGGCAGCGGCTGATCCGTTGCAAAAAGGAGAGCTTCAACTATTTTTTTTACCTGATCGGTTTCCATGACTATATTCCTCTGGTGCGGTGTGGCGGTTATTGGAGCGGCGCGACGGTGTCGTTGGCGATGTGGTAAACTCGTATTTCACCGAACAGCTCCGGCTGCCTGGCAAGAATCTGTTTTAATCGTATAAGTTCGAGTATCGCCAGAAAACATACCACCAGCGCGATCTGTGACGATTGTCTGGCAAGAATATCACGGAACGTTACGTAATCTTTGCCTTCCAGCATGTCGAGGATTTCGCGGATCTTTTCCTCGATGGGTATTTCCTGGTAGACTATCTCCTTGACATCGCCGGGCAGCTCCTTTAAAACGTTGCGGAAACCTTCAATGAGATCGAAAAGGGATGCGTCCAGTACGTAATCTTCCTTGTCGAAGGCTGGCGCGAAACGATAATGCACCTGTGAAAATAACTCTTCTCTGCGCGAAAGAACCTGGGCCGCTTCCTTGAATTTCTGGTATTCCAGAAGCCGGTTTTTAAGTTCTTCGAGCGGGTTTGGGCCTTCCTCGCCTTCTTCTTCGGGCGCGGGAAGCAGCATTCGCGCCTTTATCTGCATCAGTGTAGATGCCATCACCAGGAATTCCCCCGCAACTTCAAGGTTAAGCTCCTTCATTATGTCAATGTAGGACAGGTATTCCGACGTTATGTGAGCGATGGGTATTTCCGCTATCTCCAGGTCATTTTTTTTTATGAGGTAGAGAAGAAGATCCAGGGGGCCTTCGAAAATATCAAGGTGAACGTCGTAGGTCATTTATGCAATACCGCTTTTCTCACTTCTTCCATTGTGCGTCCGGCGGCTTCTTTGGCTTTTAAGCGGCCGCGTTCCAGTATTGACGGCACCAGGTCTTTTTGCGCGGCGAAAGCGCGGCGTTTTTCGCGTAAAGGGGCGGTGGCGTCGGTCATCAACGTTATCAGTTGCTGCTTGCACGCCACGCAGCCTATGCCGCAACTTTTGCACTCAACTTCCCTTGTGGTGTAGTTCGGGTTGAATAATGCGTGAAATGCGAACACCACGCACCCTTCGGGGTGGCCGGGATCGGTTGCGCGGATTTTTTTGGGGTCGGTGAACATCCGCATTACCTTGCCTTTAAGCTCCTGCGGGTCTTCGTCGAGCGTTATGGCATTGCCGTATGATTTCGACATCTTGCGGGCGTCAATGCCGGGTACGCGAGGGTATTTCGTCAGAAGCCCCTGCGGCTCAGGGAATATACGGCCGTAGAAATTCGTAAACCGCCGGCAGATCTCGCGCGTAAGCTCGAGGTGCGGAAGCTGATCTTCGCCTACCGGCACGGCATCGGCCTTGTAAAGAAGTATGTCTGCCGCCTGAAGCACGGGGTATCCCAAAAATCCCAGGTTGTGCAGGTCTTTGTCCTTAACTTCCTGCAACTGTTCCTTGTACGTCGGGCAGCGGAAAAGCCA
>MGVF01000005.1 GCA_001800355.1 Elusimicrobia bacterium RIFOXYA2_FULL_50_26 | reverse complement strand
GCGACGCCTGCCGCTTTGTGTGCGGAACCTGCTATTGCTTCTTATTGGCCGAAACCGCGCGTAACTGGGAAAAAATTCGCACATGGGATTCATGCCAGTCGGAAGGCTACGGCCGCGTGGCAGGCGGTGCGAATCCGCGCAAAACAAAAGGCGAACGCCTGAGAAATCTATACCAGTGCAAACTTGTCTGGCGGCCGGAAAACTTCGGCATATACGCCTGCACCGGCTGCGGCCGCTGCATCGAGGTGTGCCAGGGCAAGATAGACATAAGAAAAAGCATACAAAAACTGGGGAAAAAATAACCATGTTTAAAAGCCCTTATAAACCGATACCGGCGCGGCTTGAAAAAGTAATGCAGGAAACAGACACGATAAAAACGTTCGTGCTGAGGCCTGAAGAGAAGTTCGCTTTTGCCACGGGACAGTTCATAGAGTTGTCATTGCCCGGCATAGGGGAAGCGCCGTTTACACCTTCGTCATCTCCGTACAAAACGGAAACCATAGATGTTACAGTTATGCGTACCGGTTTTCTGACGGAAAAGCTCCATTCCCTTAAAGGCGGCGAAATGCTTGGAATCCGTGGGCCGTATGGAAACGGATACCCCGTTGAAAAATATTACGGCAAGGAAGTTCTCATTTTGGGCGGGGGAGTCGGCATGGCCCCGTTGCGCTCTTTTCTGCTGACGCTGCTTGCGCAGAAGGAAAAATTCAAGAAAATCATTCTTTGCTACGGCACAAAAACCCCGGAGGACGTGGTTTACAAACATCTGTTCCCTGAGTGGAGCAAAATTAAAGAGCTTGAAATACTTCGCAGCGTGGATAAATGCCCTGTCGGCGTATGGAATGAAACCGTCGGCCTTGTTACATGCCTGCTCGACAAGGTGAAAGTGAACCTGGATAATTCGGTGGCGATTGTATGCGGGCCTCCGATAATGATGAAATTCGGCACCCGCAAGCTGCTTGACATAGGGTACAAACCGGAAAACATTTATCTTTCCATGGAAGCGAACATGTCCTGCGGGCTTGGCAAATGCGGCCACTGCCAGCTTGGCCACCATTTCATCTGCAAGGACGGGCCTGTATTTACATGGGAACAACTAAAAACCATACCGGACCCGTTTGCGTAAAGCTAAAATGAAAAAATTATTTATTGACCTCGAAATGTGTTATAAATGCAAAGAGTGTACCGCTCAATGCAGTTACTATTATCACCCGGAAAACAAGGGGCATGTGCGGTGCCTTGCGCTGGCGGCGCAGGAAATCGTATGCCGGCGCTGCGAAGAGCCGCCTTGCGTAAAGAGCTGCCCGCAGGATGCGCTTGAGAAAAACGCGGAAGGTATGTTGCAACGCTATTCGATGCGCTGCACGTCGTGCAAATCCTGCACCATAGCCTGCCCCTTCGGCGTTATTTACCCTGAAATCGTCGAATACAAAACCAGCTCCTCGGACTGCACTTCCTGCGAGGCGGAAAACAAAACACCCTTATGCGTAACCAGTTGCCCGAAGGGCGCCATACAATATATTGAAGTTAAAGAGGACCCGGCAAAAGATATTTATGCCGTGCGCAACGGACGGTTCTTCGTTCACACTGTGCGCTGGAAACGGAAATAATATGACGGAAATACTTGTAAGCTACTTTATATTCCCCGGATTTTTGTTTGCCGCGGCCGCAGGCATGATCGCCTCATGGATAGACCGCAAGGTAACGGCCAGGGTCCAATGGCGGCAGGGGCCGCCGCTTATGCAGCCTTTCTACGAGATACGGAAGCTGTTTATCAAGGAAACTATTCTCCCGGCGGACGGATCGCCATGGTTATTTGTTTTAGCGCCGTTCTTTTACCTTGCGTCCATAGTGCTGGTTGCGGATATACTGTTTCTTGCGCTGATGAATCCGTCGCTGGGATTTGTCGGCGATCTTATAGTTGTTTTCTACCTGCTGGCTTTGCCGGCGGTGGCAAGCATAATGGGCGCCGCCGCGTCTGGAAGCCCGTTTGCATCCATAGGCGCAAGCCGCGAAATAAAACTTCTTCTTGGTTACGAAGTGCCTCTTTTCGCGGCGCTTCTTGTGCCGGTAATTAAATCGGGCAGTATTTCGCTGGGCGATATAATCATATACCAGCAGTCTTACGGCGCATTGGCCGGAAGTTTTTCAGGCATAATTGCGCTTATTGTCGGCATAATGGTCGTGCAGGCTAAAATGGGGCTTGTCCCGTTTGATGCCGCGGAAGCGGAAACCGAGATCGCCGGAGGTTGCCAGGTGGAATACTCGGGGCCGCTGCTTGCGCTATGGAAGCTTGGAAAAATGATAATGCTTGTCGTCGGACCGCTATTCCTTGTGATTATGTTCTGGGCAACCGGAGGCTGGCTTATACTGACGCTTAAATACGTGGCTCTTCTCACGGTTGCCATACTTATAAGAAACACGAACCCGCGGCTCCGGATTGACCAGGCGATGCGCTTTTTCTGGGGGCCGATGTTTATAGCGGCGCTTGTGGCCGTAATAGCCGCATGGATGGGATACTGATAATATGTCTTACGCAATAAACGCACTTACCAAATCATTAAACGTTTTTCATGCCGCATGCAGCCCGTGCAACAACTGCGACATAGAAATACTCGATGCCATAACCCCGCGCCATGACGTGGAGCGCTTCGGCATACAGCTTGTCGGCTCCATACGCCATGCGGACGTATTGCTTGTTACGGGAGCGGTTAACAAAAAAGTGGTACATCGTATAAAAAAGCTGTATGAACAAGCGCCGAAACCCGTGCTCGTCATAGCCGTGGGCGGATGCGCCTGTTCTGAAATCATGTTCAGGGATTCTTACAATACCTGCGGGCCGCTTGACAAAATAATCCCGGTTGATCTCTACATTCCCGGCTGCCCGCCTAAACCTGAGGCAATGATAGCCGGCGTAGTGAAACTTATACAGGCCGCAACTAAAAAGGCAGGGGGTTGATAGAATGAATCCGATGATTGAACAGATACAATCCAAATTCCCACAAGCCGTAACAAAAATATATGAGCATAATGCAAGGCGAATTTACGTTGACGTCAAGCCGGAACACATAGCGGCCGTGGCCGGGTTCATATACAACGATCTTTCATTTCGTTATGTTATCGCGAGCGGCATAGATACGCCGGAAGCGATAGAGATACTGTACCACTTTTCACACGATTCCACCGGTTTAATGCTGTCCGTGCGCGCCGCTATCGCGGACAAGGAAAAGCCGGCAATAGGTTCGCTTACGTCCGTCATAAAAGGCATCTCCTGGATAGAGCGGGAGATACACGAGTTGCTTGGAGTGGATTTCACAGGGCATCCGAACTTGAAGCACCTGCTTCTTACCGACGATTGGCCCCAGGGCGACTATCCTTTGCGGCATGACAATAAAAGGAAATAAGATGGAAAAAGATAAAAATATGCAAGAACCGAAACGATGCGTTATACCGATAGGCCCGTATCACCCGCTGCAGGAAGAGCCGGAGTTTTTTAAGCTGCACGTTGACGGGGAAAAAGTAACGGGCATAGACATTGAACTGGGATACAATCACCGCGGCATAGAGAAACTGTCCGAGGCGAAGCATTTCGACCAGGGCATTTTTCTTGTGGAGCGTATATGCGGGATATGTTCCACCTCTCACCCGTTTGCATTCGTCAACGCGGTTGAAGACCTTGCGGGCATTGAGATACCGGAACGCGCAAAATACATACGCACAGTGGTAGGCGAGCTTGAACGGGTGCATTCGCATCTTCTATGGCTGGGGCTGGCAGGGCATTTCCTGGGGTATAACACGGTATGGATGTGGTCATGGAAATACCGCGAACCCGTACTTGATATTTTTGAAAAAATTTCCGGTAACAGGCAACATTACGCAATGATGAAGGTAGGCGGTGTCCGGCGCGATATTGCGCTTGAGGATATGCCCTGGATAGAAAAAACTCTTGACGAGCTTGTTAAGGGCGTTGACATGTTCAAGGGCGCGGTGATGGACGACCCCGTTATCTGGGCGCGCACAAAAGGAATAGGCATTCTTACCCCGCAGGATATAAAGGAATACGGCGGCGTAGGCCCGCTTGCGCGCGCATCCGGCATAGACGAGGACGTCCGCAGGGACGACCCGTACGCCGCATACAACATGGTTGACTGGAAAGTGCAGACATGGCAGGGCGGAGACATATTCGCCAAAGCCGTGGTGCGCATACTTGAACTTTACGAGTCCGTCAAGATAATCCGGCAATGTCTTACGCGCCTTAAGACCGCACCCGGCCCCTTTGACCTGAAGGTGAAGGAGATACCGGCGGGCGAGGGCATAGGCCGGCACGAGGCTCCCCGCGGCGAAGTATTCCATTACGTCAGAAGCGACCGCGCCAACAGGCCGGTGCGCCACAAGATCAGGGCGCCATCCTATGTAAACGTTGCAACCAACGAGAAATCAGTGATAGGCTGCACCATATCCGATGCGCTCATCGTGCTTGCCGCGGTTGATCCATGCTACTGCTGCACGGAACGGGTGGCGGTGGTAGACGCCGGTTCCGGGAAACATCTTTATAACGGCAACGATCTCATAAGGCTCTCACACGAGAAAACGGAACGGTTGAAAAAACAGTTATGAACATTATCGCACAGCTTCTTATTATTTCAGGGATGATACTTATAATAGTAATGGCGTTTAAGGCGCTCTGGCAACATGACTTAAAAAAAGCCATTCTCTTCGATGCGGCGGCGCAGGCCGGTTATATTATAATCGGCGTCGCATCATCAAATAAGCTGGCGTTTATCGGCGGGATATTCCACCTGGTAAACAGTGCGGTTTACGTTTCGCTTATGCTGCTTGCGGCTGCCGCCGTCAAACAGCAGGCGAAGACACTGGACATGGATTCGCTTGGCGGGCTTGCGCGAAGAATGCCCGTAACCTACGTTTCATTTTTCATCGCCGCAATGGCGCTTGCGGGCATGCCGCCGCTCAACGGCTTTGTTTCCAAGTGGCTCATCTACCAGGGGCTGTTGCAGTCCGCGGTGATTGAAAGAATGCCGCTTCTTCTCGCGGCTCTTATCGTTACGATTTTAGGGTCCGCGTTGACGCTTGCAAGCAGCATAAAACTTTTGCACGCCACGTTTTTAACAACGCCTTCCAAACAAACGCTGAACGCCGGCGAAACGGGCTTTGCCATGCGGGCCGCGCTTGTAACACTTGCGGCAATATGCGTGCTGTTCGGAATTTTCGCGTTCGGATTGCCGCTGCCTGTTATTATATCATCTTTGAAGTATCCCTATGGCGTCGCATTATTCGGGTTCTGGCAGCCCGTACTCGCGGCCTTATTGATGTTTACGGCCATGGCGGCCGGCTGGCTGTTTTATATAATTTTCCTGAAGAAAAACACGGTGCGCCGGGATACGGCATTTACCGGGTGCGAAACCCCTGACAAGGAAACATACCCGACGGGAACCGGGTTTTACCAAACATTGAAAGATCTTAGAATACTAAAATGAAATATCCAAAACTTCGTGAACTTAAACATGCCGTTATCGCCCTTATAAAGGGGCCTTATACCTCTAAATTTCCTTTTGAACCGCACGTGCCTGCGCCCGGTTTCAGGGGTAAGCCCGTGCCGGATACAAAGGAATGTATCGCCTGCGGGGCATGCGCCAACGTCTGCCCTGCCCGCGCCATAGAGATAGTGGACCGGCTTGAAACAAATCCGCCGCAACGGGAAGTTATCTGGCATTATGACCTGTGCATATATTGCGGCCAGTGCGAACGGCTTTGCACCACGGAAAAGGGCGTTAAACTATCCGCTGAATTCGACCTTGCCACGATGGACCGCTCCACGCTGTGGAGCAAGATCGAAAAAGAACTTGTAATCTGTGAAGACTGCGGCGCGATTGTAGGCGCGCGTGAACATCTGCAATGGCTTGCGAAAAAGCTCGGGCCGCTTTCCAGCGGAAACATAAACCTCACATACGCGGAGCAACAGGAGCTGAACGTGTCGCATGATATAAAATCAGGACTAAAAAATGCGGACATACAACGTTCCGACCTTTACCGCGTTTTATGCCCCAAATGCCGCCACCTCGTACTCGTCTTTAACCAAACCGGAAAACAACCATAAACATATGCAACCGTTCGTTAACCCTCTGGCAGGGCTGGCGTCTCCCGTCGTTCTTGCCGGCATAGGCAATAGCATGAAAGGCGACGATGGCGCGGGGCCTGCGGTTATTGAGCGCGTTCAGGCATCCGGAAGCGGCCTGGCTTCCATAAACTGCGGCGATATACCTGAAAATTATCTCGGCAAAATCGCCGCGTTAAAACCGGCCACCATTGTTTTCGTAGACGCCGTCGAGATGAATGAACCCGCCGGCACAATCCGTCTTTTTACGTCAGATAAAATAATCTCAGGCGGCGCCTCCACGCACGGAATGTCGCTTGACATGCTTGCCCGCTACCTGACCGCCGAAACGGGAGCAACGGTATATCTCCTGGGCATTCAACCCAAATCCGTAACGCTCGGAGCCCCACTCTCCCCCGAAGTGGAAACCGCCATAACACTATTATCACTGATGGTTGCGCAGGTAGTTGTTTCATAATTTAGCAGGGACGTTCCCCGAACGATCCGGCCTTATACCGTTTAGTTAAAGCTTTTGTTCTGAAAACACGATCCATTTTTTTAGCTCACGTTCCTTCTCCCCGGCGGGGAGAAGGCCAGGATGAGGGGGAAATCGTCGGAATATTGAACCACCCCTCACCTTAATCCTCTCCCCTGAGGTGAGAGGAAACTGATTTGGTGAAGATAAAAACCTTAACTAAACGACATTGGCTTTAGGTGGACTCAAAGCCACACCTTCACGGCCGTTTGTCTTACAGACTTTAGAAACTCGAACATAAAGTCTTTCGGTTTCAATATGCGAGCCGAAACGCAGGAAAAGGTGGGCGCGGCGTAGCGGTAGCTACGTAAGCCCGCGTTTTCCGAAGTTGCAGGCCGCAGATTGAAACCGCTTAATAACGAAACAACTGCTTGATAAATATCAGTTAAAAGGAATTACACATGCATGAACTTGGAATAGCTCAGGACTTGTGGGCGGTGGTAAAGCAGGAAGCGCAAAAGAATAAATTGCGGACGCTCAAAAAAATAACCATTATCATCGGCGAGGCTTCAGGGATTGAGGCCGATTTTTTGCGCCATTCGCTGTCCGATCACATACTGCCGCAGGCCGGGGAATTCGCCGCCGGGGCAGAAGTCGAACTAATCGCGGAGAAACTTACCGCCCGCTGCTCCAATTGCCAGGCGGAGATAACCAAAGACAACCTTGTAACATTTCATTGCCCTGCGTGCGGAAGCATGAAGATAGACATAATTGCAGGGAAAGAAACGTATGTCAAAAGTATCGAAGGCGAATGACGTAAAGGCGCTTCGCATCACCGTTGGCGGTACGGTCCAGGGGGTTGGATTCAGGCCTTACGTTTACCGGCTTGCAGGCGAACACAAAATCGCAGGCAACGTCGCAAACACCGCCGCCGGCGCGGTAATAGAAGCCGAAGGAACACCCGCACAATTATCATCTTTTATAGACAATGTTAAACATTCGCTCCCGCCACGGGCGCTGATTACATCCATTAAAACAACACCCATCCCGTTTCGCAATTTCAAAGAATTTTCCATCCAAAAAAGCAGCAGCAGCTCTTCCGCGCTTTCCGCAATCATTCCGCCTGACCTGGCCGTTTGCCCCGACTGCCTGCGCGAACTTTTTACAAGCTCAGACCGGCGGCACAATTATCCGTTTATCAACTGCACAAATTGCGGGCCGCGGTTTTCCATCGTAAAAGCGCTTCCCTACGACCGGCCGGAAACTAGCATGTCATCTTTCCGGCTCTGCCCCGAATGCCGGAAAGAATATGACAACCCTGCGGACCGGCGCTTTCATGCGCAACCCAATGCCTGCCCCGCCTGCGGGCCGGTGATCGAACTTTACGATTCCAACTTCACTAAAATCGCCCGCGCCGCCGACGCAATGGCCATGGCCGTTGCCATGCTGGAAAAGGGAAAGATTCTTGCAATTAAAAGTATCGGCGGCTACCATCTTGCCTGCGACGCCACGAATACAAAAGCCGTCGAGCGGCTCCGTAAAAGAAAAATGCGCCCTCACAAGCCTTTTGCCGTCATGGCTGCCAGCCCGGAAAGCGCGGGAGAAATATCGTTTATCGGCGCGGAAGAGGAACGCCTGCTGGCGTCAATACAACGGCCGATCGTGCTTCTAAAAAAAAGACTGCCCTCGAAGCTGGCCGATAACGTCGCCCCGGGCAACGCCTCAGTCGGAATCATGCTTTGCTACACGCCGCTACACCATATTCTTTTTAACGGCAGCGCTTATCGTTACCTGGTTATGACGTCCGCAAACCGGCGGGACGAACCGATATGCCGGACAGAGGAAGATGCGCGCGAGGCGCTCGGGGAAATAGCGGACTACTTTTTAGTTCATAACAGGCCTATCCATAACAGGCTTGACGATTCAATAGTGCAATGCGTCCCGGCAACTCAATTTATCCGGCGAAGCAGGGGATACGTGCCGGAGCCGGTGAGGCTCGGCAATAACCCCGGAAAAACCTGTGTCATGGGCGTCGGCGCGGAACTAAAAAACACATTCTGCCTTACACGCGGCAACAACGCCTTCGTTTCGCAACATATCGGCGAGATGGACAACCTTAAATCCATTGATTTCTACCGCGAGGCATTTGAGCGGCTTTCAACTTTCCTTAAAGTTAAGCCAGGCGTGATAGCGCACGACCTGCATCCCGGCTATTTCACCACAGCCTTTGCGCGCGAGTACGCATCCGCAAACCGTGTACGCCTTGTGGGCGTGCAACACCACGTGGCGCACATAGCTTCAGTGCTTGCCGAAACAAATATAAAACGCCCGGTTATCGGATTTGCCTTCGACGGCCTCGGCTATGGCGACGACGGAACGCTCTGGGGCGGGGAATGCCTTCTGGTGCATCGGGAAAAGTTTACAAGGCTGGCCCATTTCGATTATTTCGCGCTTGCGGGCGGCGATGCGGCGACAAGGGAAATATGGCGCTGCGGCGCGGCTCTGCTGAAATCCGCAGGGATAAACGCGCTTCCCGCAAATGGAGCGCGGCGCAGGCATTGGCAACAGGCGCTTGACATGATCGGCAAACGTTTCAATTCGCCGCTTACGTGCAGCGTGGGGCGGCTTTTTGACGGCGTTGCGGCAATAATAGGCATACGGGATGAGGTTTCGTTCGAGGCGCAGGCCGCGATGGAAATGGAAACGCTTGCGATAGACTTTCCCGTGAAAAAAGGCTATAATTTCAAGATAAAAAATCAGGGCGGGGATAAACCTCTTGTTGTCTCCACAACTGAAATTGTGCGCCAGCTCTGGGCGGAAAAAAAAGCAGGGATGACACCGGCGCATATAAGCGCGCGGTTTCATGTTACAATCGCCGAGATTACACGCGAACTTGCGCTTCGTTTCCGCGCAGAACGGCAAATAAACGATATTGCATTAAGCGGCGGCGTTTTTCAAAACAGGCTGCTGCTCGGGCTTGTACTTTCCCGCCTTTTACGGGAAGGTTTCGCGGTTCATTACAACCGGCTTGTCCCGCCTAATGACGGTGGAATATCGCTGGGACAGGCCTGGATAGGAAAACAACATGTGTCTGGCAATACCCGGGAAAATAATAAGCATAGGTAAAAATCATACGGCGGAAGTTGATTTCGGCGGTGTAACACGCGCCGCGCAACTGGACTTGTTGCCGGGCGCAAAAAAAGGCGATTACGTTATCGTACACGCGGGCTTTGCCATCCAGAAGCTTACCGAAAAAGACGCGCTGGAAACGCTGGGCTTCCTGGCCGAGGCATTCGGCGAAAGTAACGAAAAATGAAACGGATATGCGTTTTCTGCGGGTCAAGCTCCGGTAACAATGAGCGTTATACCGAGGCCGCAAGGGGGCTTGGACAATTACTGGCAAGAGAACGGATCGGGCTTGTTTACGGCGGCGGCGGCGAGGGGCTGATGGGCGAGATAGCCCATACCGTGCTGGATAACGGCGGAGAGGTTACCGGGGTTATACCATCGGGCCTTATCAAAATGGAAGCCGCAAGCAGCAGGGTTAAGGACATGCGCATCGTGCGCACCATGCACCAGCGCAAAGACGTGATGAAAAAACTGTCCGACGGCTTTGTCGCCCTTCCGGGCGGGCTGGGGACACTGGAAGAATTCGCCGAAATGCTGACATGGGCGCAACTCGGCATTCACCATAAACCGTGCGGCCTTCTGAACGTAGAGCATTATTACGATAATCTTATAGCATTTCTGGATCATGCCATGGGCGAGTTGTTCCTTAAACCGCAGTACCGCGCGCTGATAATGGTGGAACATGATCCCGCAAAGCTTATTAAACGTTTCAAGGAATATACGCCGCCGGAAAACCCGCGCCGCTGGATTGATTGATGAACATTAATATAATGGAAGTGTGCGGAACGCACACCATGGCTATTGCGCAGTTCGGGCTAAAAAAGCTCCTGCCGGAAAACGTTAACCTGCTTTCCGGGCCGGGATGCCCGGTATGCGTTACGCCCATAGAAGACATAGACCGCGCCATCGCAATAGGAAAACTGCCGGGCGTTATAATTACGACGTTCGGCGACATGCTCCACGTTCCAGGGTCGCGTTCCAGCCTTGAGAAAGAACGCGCCGCGGGCGCGGACGTGCGCATGGTTTACTCGCCGGTGGACGCCCTCGATATCGCCGCAAAAAATCCCGCAAAACAGGTTGTGTTCCCTGGCGTGGGTTTTGAGACCACGTCCCCTGCCATCGCCGCCACGATATTGATGGCGCAAACAAAAAAAATCAAAAATTTTTCCGTACTTCCGATGTTTAAAACCGTGCCGGTCGCCCTGCGCGCCATACTTTCGATGAAAAAACATAACATTCATGGCTTTATACTTCCCGGCCACGTATCCGCAATCATCGGCGCAAAACCGTATACATTTATAGCATCCGAATTCGGCGTTCCCGGCGTTATAGCCGGTTTCGAGGCGCGCGACATTCTTAAATCCATAGAGATGCTGCTTGAGCAAATACGGCAAAACAAGCCGCGCATCGAGATCCAGTACACCAGCGCCGTAACGCCGCGCGGGAACATCTCAGCCCAAAATATCATAAAAAAAGTTTTTACGCCCTCTGACAGCACGTGGCGCGCCATAGGCGTTATACCGCAAAGCGGGCTTGCCTTCCGCCGTTCTTTCGACGGCTTTAACGCGCTCAAAAAATTCCCTGTACCGGTGCCGCGCGCACGCGAACCTAAAGGCTGCGACTGCGGCAAAATTCTCATGGGGCTTGCCGCCCCTGAAAAATGCCGCATGTTCGGCACGGCCTGCACACCCGCCCATCCCGTGGGACCCTGCATGGTGTCCTCGGAAGGCGCCTGCGCCGCCGCGTACAAATATGACAAATAAAATTAAACCCAAAACAGACAGGATTCTTCTTGCCCACGGCTCCGGCGGGCGGCTTACCCACGAGTTGATACGCACCGTTTTCATGCCAAGGTTTTCCAATGCCGAGCTTGATACGATGGATGACGCGGCGCTGATAACAGCCCCCGGCATGACGGCAAAAAAACTTGCATTTACTACGGATTCTTTCGTGGTAAACCCGCTCTTTTTCGCGGGCGGCGACATAGGCAAACTTGCAGTTTACGGCACGGTCAACGATCTTGCCATGAAAGGCGCGCGCCCCCTTGCACTTTCCGTCGCCGCCATAATTGAAGAAGGCCTGGATATGGCTACACTTGAAAAAGTGGCGGCATCCATAGCGCTTGCCGCCCGCACCGCAGGCGTTAACGTGGTAACAGGCGATACGAAAGTAGTGGAGAAAGGCAAGGCCGATAAACTTTTTATTACCACGTCGGCCGTAGGCGCCGTTTATCCCGGCGCAAATGTATCCGGCGCAAACGCAAGGCACGGCGACGCCGTGCTTATAAACGGCTTTGTCGGCGATCACGGGATTGCCGTGATGGCCGCGCGCAACGAATTTAAATTCTCGGGCGCAATCTCAAGCGACTGCGCGCCGCTCAACGGCCTCGTTGAAAAATTGCTCTCCCGCAAACATCCCCTGCACGTGCTGCGCGATCCCACGCGCGGCGGCGTGGCCACCACGCTAAACGAGATAGCTGCCGTTTCAGGTGTGGGCATAATACTCGACGAAGCTTCCATACCTGTCAGCCGGCCGGTGCGCGCCGCCTGCAATATACTGGGGCTTGACCCGTTATACGTCGCAAACGAGGGAAAGGCGCTTGTAATCGCGCCTGCTTCTTCAAGCGCCGCCATTCTATCCGCCATGCGCTCCCACCGGCATGGCAAAAACGCCGCAAGCATAGGTACGGTAGTAAAATCACCAAAAGGTGTATGGCTTAAAACCACATCCGGCGGCCTCCGCCCGCTTGCTATGCTAGAGGGCGAACAATTGCCGCGGATATGCTAAAAGGATAATCATGCCGCTGCTGCGAGCCGGTTCCACTGTAAACCTCAGATATAAAATTCTCGGTCTTATCAGCGAGGGGGGAATGGGTGTTGTGTACAAGGGCGAGGATCTCCAAAAAAAGCAACCTGTAGCGATAAAATTCCTTAAACAATCTGTCGCAACATCTTATTCCGAGGCCGCGCTCCGCTTCAAAAATGAGATCAGGGCGATAAGCACGTTCGAACACGACAACATAGTGCGCTTGTTAGACAGCGGCGAACATGAAACGCTTCCTTACCTGGTAATGGAATACGTGGAAGGCGAAAGCCTTTCGGATATAATAAAAAACAAGAAGGAAATACCTTTGGATTTTTCCATAGGCGTTGTGCGCCAAGCCGGGGAAGCATTAAGCTACGTACATACTCACGGCATACTTCACCGCGATTTGAAACCGGGCAACATACTCATAAAAGAATTCAGCGGACAGAAAATAACCAAGCTGCTTGACTTCGGGCTTGCCCTGCTTGCAACGCCTTCTGAAACCAACAACAACGACGATGTTACCGGAGCCTACGCTTACATGTCGCCGGAAATAGCCGGGGTAATCAACAAAAAGGTTGACGAACGAAGCGACCTCTACTCCCTGGGCGTCATTCTCTATCAACTGCTTACCGGCCAGCTTCCCTTCAAGGGAAGCACCGCCGAAAAGATGATTCACCAGCAGATCGCCTTTACGCCGGAACGCCCGGGCATATTGCGCCATGGCATTCCGCCCGTCATAGAAGAGATAACAATGAAGCTGCTTATGAAAGACCCGGGTTTGCGTTACCAGAGCGCCAAGGGACTTGTCTACGACCTGTATAAAATCCAGCGGGGTGAGAAGAATATAATAATAGGTGAACGCGACCAGAAAATAAAACTGACTTACCGCACGGAACTTATCGGCCGCGACGATGTCATGGAAAACATGGCGCACCTTGTGGGCAAAGCGATGGCCTCGCAGGGAACGGTCATGCTTGTAAGCGGCGAGGCGGGGCAGGGCAAGAGCAGAATCGTCGAAGAAGTAAGTAAAAATGTTACCAGCAGCGTGGCGGGGCTTTTCCTTCGCGGCCACTGCATAAACCAGGAAAACAAAATACCTTACCAGCCGCTGCGCGACGCGCTAAACGACTATGTCCGGCACCTTGAATCACTCGATGAAAACATTAGAAATAAAGAATTGAAAGCCATTCAAGCCATGTCCGGCGAAAGCATAGAAATAATAACGCAACTATGCCCTCAGTTAAGCAAATACCTTGGCGAACCGAAAAACGATTTTACAACCGATACCACAAGGGAAAACCAGTTGTTTCTCGCGGCAGCTTCCGATTTTCTATTCCGCATTTCCTCGGAAAACAGACCATGTATCATATATTTGGACGATTTGCAGTGGAGCGATAACGCAACCATCGCCCTGCTGGAATACATGGCCTCAAAAATAAAAGAATATCCGCTTTTAATACTGGGAACGTACCGCACAAGCGATGTTACAGGCACGCACCCGCTGCAGCTCCTGAAAGATGAAGCAAGGGACAAGGGCTACCCTCTGCGCGATATGCGCCTGCAGCCGTTGGGACAGGCGCACATGCGCAAACTTGTCGCGTGCCTGCTCGGGGCAAATGAAAGCTCATTCAGTGAACTTTCAGCCTTCATACGGGAAAAAAGCGGCGGCAATCCGCTTTTTGCCATTAACATGCTGCGCAACCTGGTGGAAGAAAAAGCGTTGTTATGGAAAGACGGCGCCTGGGAAGAAAATTGGGACCGCATTCGCAGGATGTCTGTTACTAATAACGTAGCCGATGTATTGCTCAAGCGCACCGGCGAGTTAAATTCCGAGGAGACGGAACTGCTTTCCGTAGCCGCGGTAATCGGGCGTGAATTCGATACAGTGGTCATGCACCGCGTTACCGGCAGGCCAAAGGAAGAAATAGGGCGCATAATCGCCGATACGATCGCGCTGCAAATAGTGGAAGAAGGCAGGGAAAAAGGCACTTTCCGCTTCACGCATGAAAGTATCCGCAACGCATTCCTGGAAAAACTCGATGCGCCCGAGAAGAAACGGCTGCACCTTGCCATCGCCTCTGCCATTGAGGAACTTAACAAGGATTCCATATACCCCGTTATATACGATATAGCCTACCACTACACCGAAAGCGGAAACAACCAGAAGGCGCTGCAATACGCCATACCGGCCGCGAAGAAAGCCAGGAACTCGCACGCAAACGAGGAAGCCGCATGGTATTTCAAAGTTGCGATAGGCATACTGGAAGCCGAGGGGAAACAATCTCAACAAGAATGGCTCCGCCTCAAGGAAGAGCTGGCCGACGTCTACCTTGTATCCGGCTCCAGCGACAAGGCGATAGAAATATGCGAAGACATAATGGAGTTCGAGGAAAATGACCTGCTTGCACGGGTGGCACTATACAAAAAGCTGGGCATCGCATACTTTAAAAAAGGCAACATGGAGCTTGCTGAACAGTATTTCTGCGATGCCCTTTCGCTGCTCGGCCATAAATTGCCGCGCAAAAAGCTGCAACTGTTAGACCACATAGCGACGAATCTTTTACTTCACATGCGCAATTTAATCGCCCTGCGGCTGTTCAAAATAACGCCGCCGGAAAAACTCGGCGCAACCGACAATGAAATAGCGCGCATATACCTGCACCTGGTCCGGATATATGCCATGAGCGACGGTGTAAAATTTTCAGAGCGCGCGTTGCGCCTGCTTACCATGATGGAAATGCGCACGCGCAAATCAAAAGAACTGGGGCAGGCATTCGCCGAGTACGGCCTTATGCTCTGCTCGCTTACGCTCTTCAAGGCAGGCAACCGTTACCTTGAAAAGGGAGTACGGGTAGCAGGCGAATTATTCGATGAATGGGGCATGGCGCGGGCGCTTGTATTCCGGGGCTATTACTATCACTGGAAAGGTGAATACGATAATGCCATCAACACCCTTGACAAGGCAAAAGACATTTTCAAACGCATGGGGGATATGTGGGAAACGGGTTCCATCCTTCTAAATCTCGGCATCGCCTGCTTCCATAAGGGCGAACTGAATTTCGCCATGGATTACTTCTCACAATCCTACGACATCAGCTCGCGGATTAAGGACGATTGCGGTATTTCAGCGTCCCAGAGCTGGCTGGCGCTTACCTGCAAGGAAAAAGGTGAATTTGCGCGGGCAGATGAATGGAGCAAAAAAAGTATTCAGTTAAGCCGTGACAGGCGAATCTTTTTTAACTATTGCATAGCCCTCGCCTATGCCGGATCGCTTCATCTTGCCCAGGGCAGGTACGATGACGCCGTTCAATCGCTTGAACTTGCCCGTAAAAAAGAAAAAGAACGGCGATACATGAAAGACTACGTTACGTTCCTCTACCCTGAACTGCTTGACGCGCGCATAGAGCGCTACCGTAACGGCATGTTATCAAGCGAAACAAGAGCCGCGGAATTAAAGAAAATCCGCTCGGCCGCGCGCGAAGCGCTGTACCATACCATTAAATGGGTAAATCAGTATGCGGTAACGTTACGCGTTCTTGGAAAATATTATGCTATTACAGGCAAACGAAACCGCGCAGAACACTCTTTTCTAAAAAGCATCGAATTGATGAAAAACGGCAACCGCCAGGTAGAGCTTGGCAAAAGCTATTTCGAATACGCCCTGTTCCTGGAATCCATAAAAGAAACCGAACGCGCTCAAACCCATTTACGCAAGGCATACGGTATATTTTTTAACGCCGGCGCCGAATTCTACACAACGCGAATAGGCCGTCTCCTCGGCATAGCCGCCGGCGACCATGCCGGGAACTGCGCCTCGAAGGATACGCCCACGCCCGTTCAATCCACGCGCCTTAAACTGGAACGAAGGCTCAATGCCGCCGTGGAAATCAGCAGGTATTTAAGCTCGCTTCTAAACATTGACGGGCTACTTGACAAACTTCTTGAATCGGCGATGGAGCTTGTGGGCGCCGAGCGCGGAATGCTGTTTCTGAAGGAAAACAATAAGCTTGAATTGAAAGGTTCAAAAAACATAGGCGGCGGTGGCTTTGACCAGGAGAAATATGCCATCAGCCGCGGCATTATTTCCCGCGTTGAGGAAACCGGTGAACCTGTAGTTCTCGATGACGCTGGCAAAGATCCGGAATCGGGCGCAAACGAAAGTGCCGCGCTTTCGCGGTTGAAGTCCGTCATCTGCGCGCCCATCGTTGTCCGCGATGAGATGATCGGCATACTCTACCTTGATAACCGCCTGGTCAGCGGGCTTTTTACATCGGACGACCTTAAAGTTCTTGACATGATAACCCGCCAAGCGGGCATCTCGATAGAAAACGCGCGGCTTTACAGCAAGGCGGTAACCGACGGCCTTACCGATTTATATAACCGCATCTTCTTCGAAAGCCACCTGACGGAGTGTCTCAACACCAGCCAGCGCTACAACTCTCGAATGGCGCTGATGATGATTGACATTGACCATTTCAAGAAAATAAACGACACACTGGGCCACCAGGCCGGGGATGCGGTGCTGAAACTGATAGCCAAAACTCTGCGCGCCGGCGTGCGCAAAAGTGATGTTGTGGCGCGTTTCGGCGGCGAAGAGTTTGCCGTTATCCTGCACGAAACAACTATTGACATGGCGCGCAGCGTGGCCGAAAAACTTCGGGAAATGGTTGCGGCAAAGGAAATCGCTTACAATAACGGCACGTCAATACCCGTAACCATAAGCATCGGAATAACCGAGGCATTAAAAACGGATACCATAACAACGCTGATTGAACGCGCCGACAAAGGGCTTTACCAGGCCAAACACCTGGGGCGCAACCGTGTGGAGGAGTCAAAGTGAAGATTCTGCTTACGGGAGCAAACGGGTTTGTCGGCAGCCATATTGCGGAGACGCTTTCAAAAGCCGGACACAGTGTCGTTACAATGGTGCGGGCTTCAAGTAACTGCCGCTGGCTTGAGGGGCTTGAGCTTTCGGTAAAAACCGGCGATATCTGCCGCCCGGAAAGCTTAAAGGACGCGGTTACAGGCGTTGACGCCATCATACATTGCGCGGGGCTGGTGCGCGCCATTGACGAGGAAAGCTATTACCGCGTCAACAGGGACGGCACCGCCGCGCTAATCCAGGCGGCGCTCTATCACAACCCGTCGCTTCAAAAATTCGTATACATCTCTTCGCAGGCAGCGATGGGCCCCAGCCCCGCGTTTCGTCCCAAGGCTGCCGGCGAATTGGAAAACCCCGTTTCCGATTACGGCAAAAGCAAGCTGGCCGGTGAAAAGGAACTTGACAGGTTGCACGGTAAAATACCTTACACAATACTACGCCCGGCGTCGGTATACGGCCCCCGCGACAAGGATATTTTCATTTTCTTCAACCTCGTGCATAGAGGTTTCAGGCCGCGCACGCAACGCAGGCGCTACATACAAATGCTGTTTGTCAAAGACCTGGCGCGCGCGGCATTGGCGGCGGTTTCGGGCAACGGCCACACCGACAACAAAACATACTTCCTCGCGGAAGAAACGCCTTACACGTTTGACGACGTAGGCCGGACAATAGCAGCCTCGCTTAACAAAACAGGGATCCCGCTGCCGTTACCCGACGTAATATTCCACGGCGCTTCGTTCATAGCGGAAAATCTTGCCCGCCTTATGAACAAGCCGGCCGTCCTTAACAGGCAGAAAATCGCGGAAATGATGCAGCCATACTGGATCGGCGACGCGCGCCCGGCGCAGGAAGATATGGGAATACACTTTACAAAACTGGAATTTGGTGCTAAAATAACTTATTCGTGGTACCGCCGGAATAAGTGGCTATAAATTTATGCCTTTATATAGGAGAAACCGACAATGCACAGCCATGGCGATGTGTTTTCAAAATGCGTAAAATTTACGACGGCGCGCGAAGTGATGGCCGCCGGAGTTTATCCCTATTTCAAAAAAATCGAGAATACGGAAGGAACTGAAGTTAAGATAGAAGGCAGCAACAGGATTGTTATCTGCTCCAACAATTACCTCGGCCTTGCGGGACACCCGAAAGTTAAGGAAGCCAGCATAGAAGCCATAAGAAAATACGGCACATCCTGCACAGGGTCCCGGTTTTTAAACGGAACTCTCGACCTGCACGAAAAAGCCGAACGCAAATACGCGCGCTTCGTCGGGAAAGAAAGCGCCATCCTGTTCACAACGGGACACCACGCAAACCTGGGCGCAATATCCACTCTCGTGGGAAAAAATGACATAGTTTTAACAGATAAGCTGGACCATGCGTCCATCATAGACGGCTGCCGCCTTGCGCTCGGCGAGATGGTACGCTTCCGGCATAACGATATGCAGGACCTGGAACGCCAACTTATCCGTTATAAAGATAACGGCAAACTGATAGTCGTTGACGGCGTATTCAGCATGGAAGGCGACATAATAAACCTGCCCGAGGTTGTAAACCTTGCGCGCACGTACGGCGCGCGGCTTATGGTAGACGATGCCCATTCGCTGGGCGTCCTGGGCCAGATGGGGCGCGGCACGGGAGAACACTTCGGCCTTGAGTCAGAAATTGACGTCGTAATGGCCACGGCATCAAAATCGCTTGCATCAATCGGCGGATTCATCGCCAGCCGCGAAGAAGTCATACATTATATAAAGCACCTCTCACGGTCATTGATATTCACCGCAAGCCTGCCGCCGGCAAACGTTGCCGCAATTGATGCGGCGCTCGATATCATAGAGCAGGAACCCGAACGCAAGGACATACTGTGGAAAAATACAAATAAGATGAAAGAAGGCTTCGAGGCCATCGGGTTTAATACCCGAACCTCAGCTTCTCCCATAATTCCAATCACCGTGGGCGAGGACATGAAGGCCTTCCAGATGTGGCGTATGCTTTTTGACGAAGGAGTCTTCGCATCGCCAGTGGTAAGCCCGGCCGTGCCGGAAGGCCAGGCCATAATCCGCACCAGTTACATGGCCACCCATACCGACGATCAGCTGGATTTTGTCCTGGATGTGTTTGAAAAAGTCGGTAAACAACTTGGCATAATCCCTGGAGGCACGCGCGCCTCGCGAGCGCGGCAGCCGCAGAAGCGCTGGAAATTCGGCTTCTCGCGCCAGGACATGGCAAACGCCACAAAACGCTGGATAAGGAACCTATGGGCATGGAAATAAAAATCATCGAAGACAACTCAGGGCTGATGGAATTCATAAAGCTGCCGTGGAGCATTTACGGCAGTGATCCGAACTGGGTTCCGCAGCTTATGTTCGACACCAGGTTCATCCTGACAAAAAACCCGTTCTGGGAACACGCTCAAAAGAAACTGTTCATTGCTCTCGACGATAAGAAGCGCCCCCTCGGCAGGATAGCGGCCATAATTGACTCAAACTACGTTTCCTTCCACAACGAAAACGCGGGTTTCTTCGGATTCTTTGAATGCGTTGACAACCCGGCCGCGGCAAAGCTTCTGTTCGATACCGCCGGGGCATGGCTGAAAGAGAAAGGCATGTCGGTAATGCGCGGGCCGATGAACCCCTCAACCAACGACGAATGCGGGTTTCTCTGCCAGGGTTTCGACAGCCCTGCGCGGCTTATGATGCCCTATAACCCGCCTTACTATCTTGAACTCGCAAATAATTACGGAATGGGAAAGGCAAAGGAGCTTTATGCCTACGATATGGACATTTCGACCGACCTGCTGGGAAGGCTTGAAAGAGTGTCGAAGATGGTCGCAAAAAAGATACCGAATCTTTCAGTGCGCAAGATAAACACCAAGGATTTCCGCAACGAAATAACAAAAACGCTTGCCATTTATAATGCGGCCTGGGAAAAGAACTGGGGATTCGTGCCATGGACCGAAAAAGAATTCTACACGATAGCGGAGCGTATGAAAGACCTCTTTTACCCGGACACGACCCTTATAGCCGAGATTGACGGCGAACCGGTCGGCATGTTGATTGCCGTGCCTGATTATAATTTCGTGATGAAAAAAATGGACGGCCGCCTTTTTCCTTTTGGCCTGCTGAAATTCATGTATTACAAAAACAAGATTCGCGCATTGCGCCTTATGATAATGGGGGTGGTAAAGCAGTACCGCCAAAAAGGAATAGAGGGCGTTATGTACCACGAGGCATTGAAAAATTCGCTGGAGCGCGGGTTTACAAAGTGTGAATTTTCCTGGATTCTTGACGATAACATAATGGTACAGCGCGCCGCCGAAATGATGGGGGGAAAGCTGTACAAGAAATACCGGATCTACGAAAGCAAGTTGTCGTAGGCCGTAATTACAGGGAGGCATTTATGGCAGTAAAAAAGACAAAAAAAACTTTGGGAGCGAAACTGGCCGCAGATATCAATAAAGCAAAAAGTGAAGTAGCCGTCATGGAAAAGCCTAAAGCTGCAAGGCCGAAGAAAGCCGCGCCTAAGAAAGAACAGCAGGAACTTTATGTTTATCTGGATTATCCCACCGAGAATGAAATAGTTTCAGGCCTTCATTATGCCATACGCATAGGCGCGACCGAGACCGTCGGCAACGTGGAAATATCGTTTGACGGCGGCGAATGGCTGCCTTGCCGCCCGGCTGCCGGATACTGGTGGTACGATTGGGGCTATTTCACCCCCGGATCGCATACAATCGCGGCCCGTCTCCGTTCCGAGGCCGGCAAGACTTTAAAAAAAGCAGAGGTGCGCCACTGCGAAGTGGTATAGGCGAAAATCCCACAGGAGGAATGGTTATGGCTGAACTGACGCAACAGGAGAGGGAAAAGATTTACCTTGAGGAGAAGATGAAGCGGGAAGCTGCCGGCATCTCCTCCGGCGCCCTCGTTCTTTTAAACATGCTGGCTATTGCGGGGCTTGCGGGCATTTTTTATTTAAGCCTGAAGCTGGAAGAGAAAAAACCGTCAGCCGAGGACATAAGGAAATCCTACGACGGCCTTTCTCCCGAAGATCTGGAAGAATACGCCCGTTCAACAAGCTCGGTCAACTGACATATCCTTCCATGAAACGGATAATAAAACCGGCATTGTTTGCATTAGCTGTTTTACCGGGCAGCGCAGTCGTGGCGCATTCCGTATCCATCGGCGGCAAGGCCGACGGTAATTTGCTTATGATGGCGCTGGGGGCGATAGCGGGCGGCATTTTCCTGTTTTACAGAGGCTGGGGTTATTTCCACCGGAAAAAATGCATAGAAGACATACCTACCTCAAAAATCCGTTCAGTCGCCATGGGCGTGGTTGAAGTCAACGGGAAAACGCTGCCAAAACACGAATTAAAAACCCCTTACAGCCAGACCGACTGCGTGATTTATAAGTATCTTAAAGAAAAATACGTCTGCCATCACACATCCAGGGGAAGGCAATGCTCCTGGAAAAAGATTGACGACGGCACAAGCGTTATGCCTTTTTATGTCAACGATGACACCGGACGGGTGCTTGTGGAACCGTTGAACATTGAAATTCACGCCGACCGGCGCTACCATACAAAAACCGGCCACGGAGAGGGCGCCCTGCGCTTTAGCGAATGGTTTATAATGCCACGGGAAACGGTATACGTAATGGGGCGCGCCGGAAAATCGGATGATGCCCGTTCCGGAAAAAAAATGAAGCTTCTGGCCAGGCTTGAAGAACTCAAAAAAAACAAGGAAGCGATGGCGCATTGCGACACAAACAAGGACGGAACGGTTGATTCCATGGAGTGGGAAATCGCAATGCAGCAGATAACCGGGGAATTGGAGCGCGAAGAACTTCAAAAACCCGTTGACGGGCTTGCGGACGTTTCAATATCGTGCGGCAACGAAAATGAACCTTTTATAATCTCGGACAAAAGCGAAAAAGAGCTTGTAGGCTCGTTGAGGATTAAAAGCGTATTCGCCATTTCCGGCGGAACGCTCCTGTTCCTCGCCGGCACATTCTACATCATTCTAAAATTCGGCAACTGATGTTACCAGGGAATGCCAAAGTTACTGTCATTGCGAGCGAAGCGAAGCAATCTCGCTGTCTAGTATTAATACGACGAGATTGCTTCGTCGCCAAAGCTCCTCGCAATGACACGCTGCGTAACATCAGTTAATTGTAACACAAAAGGAGACTAAAATGTTCCTTCTTATCGTATTGTCCGTCATTGCCCTGATCGTGGTGTTGTACGGGACAAAAGTATACAACGCGCTGGTGGCATTAAAGAACAATGTCCGGAAATCATGGTCAAACATTGACGTCCTGCTCAAGCAGCGGCACGACGAGATACCGAAGCTGGTTGACGTGTGCAACGGTTACATGAAATATGAGCGCGACACGCTAGAGGCTGTGGTTAAAGCCCGCAGCGCGGCCGTATCAAGCCAGGGCGTAGGCGCGCAGGCGCAATCGGAAGGAATGCTTAGCTCGGCCCTGGGCAAGCTGTTCGCGCTATCCGAAAAATATCCCGACCTTAAAGCCAACGAAAGCTTCGGCCACCTGCGCAACCGCATCACCGAGATAGAAAATCAGATCGCGGACCGCCGCGAATTTTACAACGACAGCGTAAATATCTACAACATCCGCATACAACAGATCCCCGATTCATTTATCGCATCTATCCTGAACTACCAGCCCGAAACGCTTTTCGCCGCCACCGCCGCGGAAAAGGAAGACGTAAAAATAGCATTCAATATGCCCTGACGTTTTCCCGGAAAAAACCGTACTTTTCCGTCTAAAACCACCTTGACAAAACAGGGTTGAATTTGCTATTGTTACGTGGTATTATCCCGGATTTTGCAATAGGCGCGAGAACCGAGGCGAACAAGGCGGAGGCTTTTTCGACGAAAAAAACGAAAGCGTAGCGTTGCCTACGGTTGAGCTTTTTCGGAAGAAAAAGCCCCGCATTGTTCGGCGAATTCCGCGTCCTATTGCAAATTCCGGGATTATAGTAAACAATCACGGGGACGGAGAAACTTACACCATGCATTTGAAACGAGTTGAAATCTGCGGCTTTAAATCGTTTGCCGACCGCACCAGGCTTGAGTTCGAACCCGGCATATCCGGCATCATCGGGCCAAACGGCTGCGGCAAATCCAATGTGGCCGATGCAATACGCTGGTGCCTGGGCGAACAGAGCGCAAGATCCCTTCGCAGCCACCAGATGATGGACGTCATTTTCGGCGGCTCGCAATCGCGCGCAACCACCGGCATGTCCGAAGTATCCCTTACGTTCGATAATTCCACCAATCTTCTTCCCATAGACTATTCCGAGGTAACCGTAACCCGCCGCCTGTTCAGGAGCGGCGAGAGCGAGTATTTCATCAACAAGGCGCAATGCCGCTTGAAAGACATCAAGGACATGTTCCTTGATACCGGTATCGGCACCGAGGGTTATGCCGTCATGGAGCAGGGAAAAGTTGAGTTCGTGCTTTCCGCAAAACCCGAGGAACGGCGCGAACTTTTCGAAGAAGCGGCCGGCGTTTCAAAATTCAAGGCGCGCCGCGAAGAGACGTTGCGCAAACTCGAAAAAGTTGATATTGACATGAACCGCGTCAACGACATGCTGGCGCTTTTAAAGGAGCAGATAAACTCGCTCGATATTGCCGCGAAAAAAGCGCGCCAGTATCAGAAACACCGAGATGACCTGCGCCGCATGGAAATCGCGCACCTCGTTCAAAAAATAGCCGCCTCGGCAAAAGACATCGAACGGCTTAAAGCCGAGCTTGAACCAAAGCAGCGGCAGTACGAACAACTGAACACCGCTTTCGATCAAACGGAAGCCGAGATAGCGCAACTGCGCCTTATGCAGCTTGAAAAAGAC
>MGVF01000004.1 GCA_001800355.1 Elusimicrobia bacterium RIFOXYA2_FULL_50_26 | reverse complement strand
CTCGGCCTGGAGTATGTCGAGATTTTCCTGCGACTCGAGCGCCGTCGTCATTGCGCCGTGATAAAGCCTCTTGTCGCACTGGGCGCGCGGCGACCATACCGCCGGCCCCCGGGAGAGATTAAGCATACGGAATTGCAGCCCGGCATAATCCGTAATCTTTGCCATCTCGCCGCCAAGGGCGTCAATCTCGCGCACGATCTGCCCTTTTGCCGTCCCGCCTATGGCCGGGTTACAGGACATCTGCGCTATGGAATCGGGATGCAGCGTTACCAGCAGTGTGGAAAGGCCTTTCCTGCTTGTCGCAAACGCCGCCTCGCAACCCGCATGTCCCGCCCCAATGACGATAACGTGATATTTCATGTTTCTTTTGAGCTTATGTCGCCAGCTTGTAGACTACGTCGCCGGGTTGCACGCTGACATCTGTTTTTATGCCCACAATGTCGCCCGGCCGCGCGGAGCGCACCGGCAGGTGTTCGATAATTATCGAATCAACTTTCTGAACGATATTCGTCTTCTCGCCTTTTACCTGGATGGTATCGCCGAGCGCAATTTTTTTCTCAAGCTTCAATGCCATTACCCCGACGCGTATATAATAATCGTTAACCGAACCGAGTTTGAACTTCATGGTACAACCTCCCCCTCTATCAATAGCTCTCTCCCCTGCGGCTTGTCATATCGTCGGTGACTCGTTTCCTCTCCCCGGCGGGGAGAGGATTAAGGTGAGGGGGAGCCAAACGTTCTGTTCCTGACGGCTTCCCCCTCATCCTGGCCTTCTCCCCGATGGGGAGAAGGAAATCATGTGTAATCGCAAGCACCGTCGGGGAGAGAAAAAAATCAGAGCAAATCCCATACCCAGAGAATAGCTTTTTTTATTTGACATTGCAAAAAAAGAACGGCCATGTTGGGGGGGAACATGACCGTTCGGGGGATCTTATAAACTGCTCTGTTTATACTATTATAGCAAAAAAATAAAAAAAATCAAGTGGCTGCAAAATATTTTTTAAGCCCATACCGTTTTTTCTAATTTTTCGACGATAATCTTCCTGGAAGCGTATGCGGCCTCCGCAAGTTCGGACGGCTCGAACCACAGCTTTATTTCGCGCTCGGCTTCCGAGGGGTCGGATGAACAATGAATAACGTTCTCGTAAACGCCCTTCGTCGTAATGCGGCCGTATGCGCCTCTTATGGATATGGGGTCGGCCTCTTCAGGGTTAGTGGCGCCTGCAAGTTTTCTCATAAGCTCGATGGCGTTGTCTCCCTGGTAGACGAGGGCAAGCACCCTGTTGTACGGCTTGCCGTGAAGCTCGCCCTGTATGTAGCGTATAAGCTCGTCGAAAAACGGCTTGCCTTTAAGATGCTCGTAATGCGCTTCGGCAAGCTGGCGGCTTACCTGCACCACCTTGGCGGCGACAATCACAAGTTTTGCTTCCGACAGTTTCGTAAGAATGTTGCCCGTCAGTGATTTCTTAAGCCCGTCGGGCTTAATGAGTATCAATACCTGCTGCACGTTTTTTGTATTATTTTCCATGAATTTTCCTCGCGATTTTGAATTATCAGCCGTCGTCATTATAGTAAAACTGCCTCGAATTTGTCAAGCGCGCCGCTACTTTGATATAATACACTGGAAAATCAGTGTCTCTTTAGCAGTTTTGAGGTCATTGCGAGCGAGAGCGAAGCAATCTCGCCGTTACTTCTGATGAAAAGCGAGATTGCCGCGCCCTTCGGGCTCGCAATGACGACGAAACTCCTAAACACTAAAGAGACACTGGAAAATCAAGGGAGCCGATATGAATCTTACGGAAAAATTATACAGGCGGCACAAGGTGTTTTCGGGCAGGGCGGTGGGATTTTACGCCGACGAAATTATATTGCCCGACGGCAAAAAAGCGACGCGGGAATACATGGACCATCCCGGCGCCGTGGCCGTGCTTCCCTTTATCGGCGAGGAGCATATAGTGCTTGTGCGCCAGTACCGTTACCCCGTGGGAAAAATAACGTATGAAATCCCGGCGGGCAAACTTGACAAGGGCGAGGCGCCGGTTTCATGCGTGCGCCGGGAGCTTGAGGAAGAAACCGGTTTTCGCGCGGGACGCATCACGAAACTTTTATCCTACTGGCCAACGCCGGCGTTTGCAAACGAGATAATACACATCTACGAGGCGCACGGCCTGCGTGAAACCGCGAGAAATCCCGACGAGGATGAGTTTATTGAAAGCAAAGTGGTGTCTTTGGAGCGCGCGCTGGGCTGGATAAAAAGCGGCAGGATACGCGATTCCAAAACCATAATCGCTTTGCTTTTTCACATAAAAAAAGAAATTCCTTGACACCAAAACATGTTCCTGCTATAATCATAACGGAATGTAGCACTGCTCTTTTACAGGCTGTGTCATAACTTGCTTTCGTAACGAAAATTTGGATTTTTGAGCGAACCGGCGTTTTTGCGAAAGGGGCGTATCAGATGAGATACGTAACTTGAGCAAAAGCGCCGGTGCAGCCAAAAAGCCAAATTTGCAGCAGAAATGAAGTTATGACACAGCCTGTCTACCCGACAATGGCACACTCCGGGAAACCGGGGGCCGCAAAGCCTCCCGCAAACGAAACGCGGGAATCCGTTTAATCTTACGACGGATACGGGCCTAAAATTCCGGCGCAACGGATGAAAATCGGCAGGCAGTTTTGCCGGTTAGCGTTGCCCGGTTTCAAGGTGGCCGGGTTACCGAAGGTACCCATAATGAGACTAAGACTCCCTTTCTTACTTCTACTTTGGTGCATTTGGGGTGGGCCGGTTTGTCAGGCAGGACAGTTGTATGCCGGTCAAATCGGGTTTCTGCATTATGCAAACCGTTTCTCATCCGCCGAATCCTTTCTTGAAGATCTTGACCCCCGCGACGAATACAACCGGCCCGTAACCGCAGCATCCGCCAAAAAAAATATCGAAAATCTTTTCACCGCAGGGCTTTACGAACTGCTTGTAAATACGGAAATTCATTCCATCGCAAGCGCACTTGCGGTTTTGCGGCGTTATTTAAATCTTGCGGCCGTTTCGCTTGGCGGCGCTGCCGGGGCCGCGGCTCAGAAGTTTATCGTTGCCATTCTGCCTTCCCCGCGCCAGTGGGGAAACGTTCTGCAACTGCTTTTCCACATTTTTTCCTTCCTCGTGGTTACAGCCAACCTCAAATTCCGGATCGCAAACCTTCAATTCCCCTCCAGCAATGCGGCTTTCGCCTGTCTCCGCTGTTGAATCCCAATGTTTTGCACCCTGTCCGGGGTGCCAGGAATGTTCCCGACGGTAATTCGCCTGGAAAATCCCTGGCATTTGGGAGTATGTCATGAAATATAAAGTTATCGTAAAAAAACAACGGCGCGATACTTATCTTGCGGTTTGCCCGGTTATAGGCAACGCGCAGGCGTACGGCATAAGCGCCGATGCCGCTCTTGCCAAGTTGCAGGAGCACATGTTTTGCTATCTTCATGACGCTGAAGCGGAGCTTGAGATAGTTATGGCCGGTGAGGGAGATGCGTTGTCGCAGCTTATGAGCCGCGATCTCCCGGGCGAGGCGGAACCATGAAAGTGGCGCTGGTATTTAACCCTTTTTCCTACAAGGTGCATGAGGAAAACCTGCGGATTGTGCAGCGTTATTTCGGGCTGTTCCCGCCGCTGTCGCTTGCCTGGGTGGCGGCCATGATACGCAAGGCGGGCCACGACGTTACCATTATTGACGCGCGCACGTTAAGGCTTACGATGCCCGAGGTGGCAGGCAGGTTAAAAAAATACCGTCCCGACGTTATCGGCGCCATGGCCACGACCTATATGTTCCCGGACACGCTTGCCTGGATTTCATACCTGCGTCGGGAGCTTGAGGCCGCGGGTTGCCCCGTAAAAACGCTGCTTGGCGGTTATAATATGCGCGTTTACCCGCGAGAATCGCTTTCGCATCACGAGATTGATTTCGGTTGCCTGGAACATGCCTATTACACGGTGCCGGCGCTGCTGGGCGCGCTTGAAAGAGGCGCGAATAATTTTGAAAGTGTGCCGGGCCTTGCATGGAAACGCGCAGGCGAGATCGTTATCAATCCGCATCCGCAGGTTGTTTCATTTGATGATTTTCCAAACCCGGCGCGGGACCTGTTGCCAAACGAGTTATACGCCGAATTTCCAACCCGGCGTAAGAATTTTACCGTTATGGTAACCTCGCTCGGCTGCCCCTACCGCTGCAATTTCTGCGAGGCCGGCGGCGAGGCATACAACGCAAGAAGCCCCCGAACCGTGGTCGGCGAGATGAAGGAATGCGTTGAAAAATACGGTATCCGCGAAATTGATTTCTTCGATTACGAGTTTACGGCTTCAAAGAAGCGGGTTACGGAGTTGTGTTCGCTTATCAGGGAGAACGGGCTTGACGTGGATTGGGCCTGTCGCTCACGGGTGGATACGGTTGACAGCGAGATGCTGGGCGCGATGCAGGCTGCCGGCTGCCGCAGGGTTTACTGGGGAATAGAGCATGGCAGCCAGGCGGTTTTAAACCGGCTTAACAAAGGCATTACACGCGAGCAGATAGTTGAGACAATACGGATGTCCAGGCGCGCCGGTATGCAGAACCTCGGGTTTTTCCTGGTGGGGGTGCCGGGGGAAACAAGGGAAACCGTGAAGGAAACGCTTTCCTTTGCCCGCGAGCTGGATCTGGATTACGTTCAGTTTTCCAAGCTGCTCGCCAAGCCGCTGACGCCGCTGTGGAAAGATATGGTAAAAAGCGCGGGGCGCGATTACTGGGCGGGCTGGGTAAGCGGCGCCGAGAAAGACCGCGAGCTTCCAAGGCCGTGGCTTACTTCCCTTAAAAACGGCGAAGTTGACCGGCTGGCGCGGTGGGCATACGTGTCGTATTATTCGCGTCCCGGGTTTCTTTTGCGGCACACGTTCCAGTGTTCTTCCGTAGCTGAATTCCTGCGCAAATTTTTCGCATATATCGAGATGGTTTTTTTCCAGGAAAAAGTTGCCAGGCCGGCGCGCCGGTTTGCCGCATATTCCGAAAACATCTTTAAAGTCCTGGCGCGGCGCTTTGCATGGGTGCGAAACAATGGATAATTTTACCTTTGTCTACAAGGGAAGGTATTTTCTTAAAGAGGCGGAGACCCTGGAGCGGCTTTCCGCCATTGCCCGCCGCAATGGGCGGCGTACCCACCTTGTGTACGACCGTGATATTTTCGGCGCGGGCGACAACGTGTTCAATGCGGTGTGCTTAAATGCGCTTTTTTCGTCCGTGCGCGGGACGGCGCGCAAAGTGGAGCCGGGCGCAACCGCGGTATTTCTTGCGACAATGAATAACGCCGGCTGGATAGGCCGCGTTATAGATGCGATAAATTCGCGCCGTGCAGGCATAAAGACAATCGTAATCGCCGCTTTTGAAGATCTGCTGCCGGATGTAACGGCCAATCATACGCTCATCGGGGAGCCGGAGAGCGTTTTTGCGCGTTTCCTGGAACCCGGCTGCAATGCTCCGGCGCGGCTTATTGTTGATGAGCCGGCGGATCTTGACGCCTTGCCGCTGCCGGACAAGGAACTGTTCGGCGGCTATGCGCCCGCGGCGGAAAGCTACATGATTTACACCGGGCGCGGGTGCGCGGGCAGCTGCTCATATTGCGAGGAGACGGTTTACAAGAAACAGTTGAACGGTTACTGCCGCCGGCGCACGCCGGAAAACGTCATGGCCGAGCTTGTCCATGCACAGCGGGCATACGGCATAAAAGAGGTGCTGTTCAAGGATTCCGTGTTTACGCAGGACGGCCCCTGGCTTGCGCTTTTCCTTGCGGCATACCGCGAAAAAATAGGCGTTCCCTTCAAATGTTTTGCAAAGGCCGATGCGTTCAATGAAACTATGGCAAGGCAGTTAAAAGACAGCGGTTGTTATTGCGTTGAGTTTGGCGTGCAGACGATTAACGGGGATTTGCGCCGTAACGTGCTTAACCGCCGCGAAACGCTTGAGGCTGTGCGCGCGGCATGTCTTGCGTGTAACACATGCGGCCTTTTATACGACATTGACCACATGTTCGGCATACCGCACGAAACAGTGGAGGATCACAAAGAGGCCGCGCGCTGGTATGCTTCCCTGCGCGGATTAAACAGGATAAAATGCCACAACCTTACATATTACAAATGCGCGGATATAACGGGATATGCGATCGCGGCCGGCGATATAGCCTCCGTGCCGGTGGATGAAGAAGCCGGTTTTTTTTCAACGCCGGTAAAAAAGAAACTGCAATGGGAAAACCGGTGTTTCCAGAAACTGTTCAAGACGCTGCCGTTGCTAAGCGAAACTTCCGTCAGGGCGCTTGTGCGTGGAAACGGCTGGAAATTATTCGGCTGGGCGCCGGCGGCGCTTATAATGATTGCGCAACTTATCATCGCCCTGCGCAACAACGATCTCAGGTTTAAAGTGTACCTGAAATACTATCCGAAACTGCTGCGTCCGGGCAATTTAAAGCGAGTTTACGTATGAAACAGCCATGCGCGCTTTCGGCGGGAACCAATGAGTATGAAAATATTTCAGCCTCGCGTCATTGCGAGCGTCAGCGAAGCAATCTCGCCTTTGACTTGCAAACGGCGAGATTGCCGCGTCGCTTCGCTCCTCGCAATGACATGGGTGGCAGGGCATTGAATTATCAACGTGGTTTGGAGATTTTCAGGTGAAAAAGAAATATGTTCTTCTTCTTTCTTATGCGTTATCGGCGGGCGTTCTTTACGCGCTGGTGGAGCGCTGCGGGCTGGCCGGCGTAAGGGAAGCGTTTGCCGGGGTGCGGCCTTTTCCGATTATCGTTGCGGCGGCGGTTTCGCTTGTGTTTCGCATTTTACTTTCGCCGCTGCTGTGGCAGGCGGCGTTGCGCTGCTCGGGACACATAGCCCGCTACAAGGATCTTGTCATGATAAACGCGGTTTCGCTGCCGCTGAAATTTGTTTCGCCGTTCAGGCTGAGCGAGGTGGTGCGCGCGGCCGGGCTTGCGGCACTTACACGCGAAGGGTTTGCCGCGGCGCTGGGTTCGACGGTGGCGGTTAAGGTGGCTGTAATCGAGGCCACGGGACTGTTGCTGCTGGCCGGCGCGCTGTTAAAAAACTATTTTGCGGCTGCGTTTATTATCGCGGCTGCGCTTATCATTTTCCCTGCCATAGTTATTGCCATTGGCCGCAATGCGGCCGTTGCCGGCGCGGCCCCGTGGCTGCGTAACCTTGCGCAAGTGGCCTGCCCGTTTGACGCACCGGGCGCGCTTGCGCTGCTGCCCGCGGCCGTTATTTTGCAGGCCGGCGAGATTGCGTGTGCATTTTTATTGATAAACTCGCTGGGCGCCGTTCTGGGCGCGGCGGATATTTTATATTTTGGTTCACTCATGATTCTTGTATCCGCGGTTCCCGTGTCTGTGCAGGGGCTGGGCGTGCGCGAATCGGCGGCGGTAATGTGGCTGGGCGCCTTTGCGCTTTCGCCGGAAACCGCGCTTTCGTTCGGGTTGCTGCAATCGGTTGTTTACCACGTGCTTCCGGCTGTTTTCGGTTCCGTGCTATGGCTGTTCGATGTCAGTATGCGGACGCTTGCAAAATCGGTTGGAAAAGAAATAATGGGGTACGCGCCATGAAACATTCATGCCGGCAAAACGACAAAGTCCGTCATTGCGAGCGTCAGCGAAGCAATCTCGCCTTTGACTTGCAAACGGCGAGATTGCCGCGTCGCTTTGCTCCTCGCAATGACATGGCGCGTAACATCAGTAAATTAGTGATGGCTGCTGTTATGCTTCTGGGGGTTGTGGTGGCGGGCGCGGCTGCGCCGGATATGGCGGGGCTTTCAAGCGCGGACGTGAAAGTGCGGCGGCAGGCCATACATTCCCTTTCCGCCGGCGTGCAGGATAAGACTGTCGCCGCGGCGCTTGTCGCGGCGCTTAACGCTGAGGGAGACGCCGTTAACCGCATAATGTTGCTGGATGCCATCGCGCTTGTTCCTTCAGCGGCGGCCGCGGAGGCGATCGCTTCGGCGCTGTCTGACCCGTCGGAAGAAGTGCGCAAGGAGGCGGCCGGGCTTATTGCGGCTTGCGGCAACCGGCAGCTTGCGCTTAAAGAATACGAAAAAATTATAGATAACCCGAAAGAAACCGACGACGTTAAGGCTGTCGCGGTCGAGGCGCTCGGGTCGGTTCCGGGCGCGGTTGACACGGCGCTGCTTGAGAAGGCCGCCGGCAAAAATAAAAAACTGCGCGAGGTGTCGCTTGAGTGCCTGCGCAAGGCCGCCGCCGCGGGCAACAAGGATGCCGGCGCGCGCCTGAAAAAACTTGAAAACGCCGGCAAGAAAAAGAAATGACCGGCAGGACATTTACATGGATAAAAACTACATACAGCGGAGGAAACGTTCACCCGTAACGCGGCTTAAACTCGGCTTGCGCACGCGGCTGCTTACGGGCGCGATGCGCCGCTTTCTTTCCCGGCGCGCGCCTGATATTCTCGATGCCGGCTGCTGCGACGGCGCGGTGCTTGAAGCTCTCCGGCAGGCTTTGCCGGCGGGAAGGGCGGTGGGCGTAGACAATGAGCCGGAGTTCCTCGCCGCCTGCCGGCCTGAAGGCGTGGAACTTTTGCAGATGGATATTGAAAAAGGGCTTGAGTTCGCCCCCGGCACATTCGATGCGGTAACGGCCACTTCGGTGATAGAACATCTTTCGGACGGCGCTTTCTTTTTGGCGGAGGCGCGCCGCGTGCTTAAGGATGACGGTTTTCTTTTCCTGGTAAGCGTAATCCCGCTGTACGAGCGGCTTTTGTGCCTGTTGCGCTTTAAGCCGTCCGATCATTACCGCAACTATACCAAATCCGCGCTGGAGCGCGGGGCCAGGGATGCGGGATATAGAAAGGTAGTTTTATCCAGGCGTTACCCGTTTACGGGATACCAGTTACTGGTGGCACAAAAATGAACATCAACACCTTTTTCACCATGACGCATACAAGGGCATTGATACTGCTTGCCGCGGTGGCGGCGGGCGTGTATGCCAATACCCTGTTTAATTCGTTCATGTGGGATGACCACGACCTTATAACCAAAGACCCTGTTATCCAGAACGATGCGTTCGGCGCGTTTTTCTCGCCTTCGTACTGGAAGGATATACCGCAGCAGATGCGCGGAAGGTTGCGCCCGGTAAGGACGCTTACGTTCCTTACGGATCACGCGATATACGGCAATCGGCCGTGGGGTTTCCATGCCACCAACCTTTTGCTTCATACGATTAACGTGCTGCTGATATATGCAGTGTGCCTGCAACTGTGCGGCTCATGGCCGGCGGCGCTTATCGGCGCGTTATTGTTTGCAGTGCATCCGGCGCACGTGGAGTCCGTGGCATGGATAAAGAATCGTTCCGATATGCTGGGGGCAATCTTCATTCTGCTTGCGCTGCTCTCATTTCTGCGGCTTGAGGGCATAAAGCGGCAGCTTGCGGTGACGGCCTGTTTTGCAGCGGCCGTGTTGTCGAAAGAAATCGCGATAATGCTGCCGTTTATTCTGATGGCCGCGGCGCAAGGTTACCTGCCTGCGGATGAGAAGAAAAAAGCAATGAGCTGGCTTGCGTCGCTTGCGGCTGCGGGCGCGGGATTTTTCCTGTTTAAAGAACATTTCTGGCGCCCGGAGATCTCGGCTTCTTCCGGCATGGCGATGGACGCCTACATTCAGATGCGCGCAATTGTCGCAACGCTTAGCGAGTACTCAAACATATTGTTTACGCCGCTGGCTTTATCGGCGGAACGCGACATAGATTTCAACAATACGGTTTCCCGTGCGGTAAGCGCGGGGCTTGTGTTTATGGTTATCGCCGCGATTGCGATTTTTGCCGCGGCTATACTTAAGCGCAAACGGCTGCTGCCGGAAACGTATAACACATTGGTAACGAACGCTGTTTTTGGTTACATTTTTATGCTGCTTGCAATAATTCCCGTGTCCAACATCGTATTTCTGCACGGCAGGCCGCTGGCCGAGCAGCGGCTGTACATACCTTCAATAGGATATGCGATTATTTTCGGCAACGTTGCCGCGTTCCTTATTTCAAAGGCGGCGGCTGGTAAATACCGGGCGTTGCCTGCGGCGGGCGTAGCCGTGATTATTGCCGTTTTTGCGGCACAGAGTTTTGCGCGCAATCTGGTATGGAGAAACGATTTCACTTTCTGGAGCGAGGCGGTGCGCATCAATCCGGCGCATTACCGCGCAAATTACAATCTCGGCCTTATCTATGTAAACCGCGGCGACGTTGACATGGCCATATCCCATTTTTCCACCGCGGCCGTGGATTGCGACCGGCCGGAGGTTTTCAACTACCTCGCGCGCTGCTACGATGCCAGGGGCGACTACGATTCATCGCTGAAAAACTATACGACGCTTCTTAACCTGAGCCCGGATTTGAGCGCGGACGTATACAATAATATAGGTATAGTGTTCGAGAAAAAAAATGATATTAAGAATGCGCAAATATACTACGAGGCCGCGCTTGCGCGCGAGGCAGGCAACAGGCCGGCTCAATTAAACCTTGCGCGGCTCTACGAAAAATCCGGCAACAAGGCCAGGGCGCGGGAAATATACCGGCGCTACCTTGTCAGCAACGCGGGCGACGGCTCATGCTCGATAGCAAGCGCGAACCTGGCTAAAATGGACGGTAAAAAATGAACGGCGTCCTGCGGCGCACCATGTGGTTTATCATCCCGGCGGCGGTGGCGGCGATAGTGTTCGCCAACTCGCTGAAAGGCACTTTTTTCTGGGACGACCATGCGCTTATTTTCGATAATCCGCTGATCAAAACATGGTCCGGCACAATGGCCATGTTTTCGCCGGACTATTGGAAATTCCGGCACTCAGGGATGAGCGGCCAGTACCGGCCTTTAAGAAACATCACTTTTACGCTCGATTACAGTTTCTGGCACGTCAACCCGGTCGGCTACCATCTTACCAACATGGGGCTTCACGTGCTAAACGTGGCGCTGGTTGCGTTCGCGGCGCGCGCGGTTTTCCGTTCGGACGGCGCGGCGCTTATATCGGGCTTGCTGTTTGCGGTGCATCCGGTGCATATTGAAAGCATAAATTACGTGAAAAACCGTTCCGATCTTTTATGCACGTTGTTCTTCTTGTCAGCGTTTCTGTTCTGGCTGAAAGGCAGGCAGTGGCACGCGCTTTGTTGTTACGTGCTGTCAATCGTATCAAAGGAGCTTGGCGTGATGCTTCCCTTTGTGATGACGGCGTATGCGTTATGGCTTCAAAACGAGGCCGGCCGGCGGGAACTTATGAAAAAAACCGTTCCCTACTTTGCGGTATTCGGCGCATTCATTTTCTGGAAATTCGTCGTGCTTGCGGTGCCGGCCGGCGCGGCGCCCGTGGAGATAGACCCTGTTATCTCCGGCGTTGAACCGTTGCGGCTGGTAGTAAGCACGGTGCGGGCTTACATTGTTCTTTTATTTGTGCCCATGAATCTTAACGTTGACCGGTTGCTGCCGGTGCTGCTTTCTCTTGTTGAAGCAAGGGCTGTGGCGTTTTATTTTATCTGCGCGGCCGGGTTATACGGCATTTACCGCAGCGCCGGCAGAAACAAATATCTGTTCGCACTTGCATGGATTATAGTATGCCTGGGGCCTGTATCGAATATCATACCGATCAAGGGGCGGGCGTTCGCGGAGCAGAGGTTATACCTGCCGTCTGTAGGCTGGGCGTTGTTTTTCGGCAGCCTCTTAAGTGACGTCATAAGCGGCAGGATGGTTTTGCCGCGCGTTTCGGCGGACAATGCCAGGAAGGGCGGTATCCTGCTGGTAGCTTTATGGGTCGCGGTGTGGTCTGTGATTGTTATCAGGCGCAACGTTCTCTGGCAGGATACGGAAAAACTCTGGGCTGCGGCGGCCGCGGAGAATCCCGCAAACAGCAGGGCGTGGTTGAACCTGTCAGGTGTTTACATGGAGCGCGGCCAGTATGATAAAGCGGAGAATATCTATCGAACGCTGGCTAAATATCCGCAATCCAAAACAACGGACACGATCCATCTTAACAGGGGTATTATCGCGCAGGCCGGGGGCGATTATGCCGGCGCGCTGGCATTTTTCAAACAGGCCTGCTCCATAAATCCGCGAAACTTCGAGGCCTGGAGCAATGCGGGTTCCATGCAGCTTATGATGGGCGACGAGAAAGAGGCTCAAGTATCCTTCGAAAAAGCCATAGAACTTGAGCCGGGCGTCAAATCCGCCGGGACGCATGTCAATATCGGCGTGCTGCACTTAAAAAGAAAAAATTTCAAGCAGGCGGAGCAGCATTTCCGCCGCGCCATAGAGCTTAACCCGGATTTGCTTGAAGCAAGGGCGAATCTGGCAACCATATATAATTCGTTCGGAATGAAGTACGAGGCAGGCGAACAAGAGCGGGAAATACGGCTGCGTTCCAAAACCGGCTCTAAAATCAACGCCTACAATCCATTGTTAAACGTTCGTTAACGCGAAACCGACATGAACTCCAGACGACGGCTTGCCACCATTATCCATGCAGCGGCATTTGCAGCCCTGGCTGTCATAGCCTGCGCTATGCCGTTGCGCGCCGATTATTATTACGGTAACCGGCTGTTCGGCACGCTCTACAACCAGGCGCTGGCCTACGACCCTCTCCTGGTGGTAAGGCATAGTTTTGATTTTAAGTACACGTTAGATAACGTTACCAAGGGCGGCAACGTAAGGGGTATCCGGCTTTATCTTGAGAACGGCGGCACCATGACCGGAGATAATCCCGTCGTCACGATCCGCAACGATTCGAGCGGCTCGCCGGACATGACGGTCGCGCTTGCCACTGCAACCGTCGCGGTTGGCAGCACGACAAACCAGTGGTATCCAACCTCCGGCGCGGGGTATGCGGTGTTTAGCCCGGCAATACAGCTTGACAACAACGGCGGTGCCGGTAAATCCTACCATATAGTGATAGAGAGGCCCGTGGGCGGCAGCGCCCGGCCCACATGGAACATCGTAAACGAAATGGGTTTTGACGGTAACGATGACCAGCCTGACGACGCAGACCGCCAGTCCTATTACTATAATACCACAGACTGGGTTGCGACGGATAACTCCCACCCGCTTTTTGTCCTCTACTTTGACACAGGCACCATGGGCGATACTTATAACCAGCTTACAACCGACGTGCATACCCAGATAACCGGCAACAGTGTGCTTTCCTATTACCGCCACCCGGGTATGCGTTTTGATGTAGGCGAGGGGAATAACAGGACGGTGAACGAGATTTCGGCCGTGGTAAGGAAGTACAACACGTCTACCGCCGTTTTGGGCAACGTTGACTATCATATATACAAGGATGACTTCAGTTTTTCAAACCTTATAACTTCCGGCACGCTGGTTATTAATGCCGATGCCGCGAATTCGCTGTGGACAAGGAAGACCGTACAGGTAACCGACAAATATACCGGTTTATCTAAAGGTGTTAAACTCGATGATGCCTCGAAGTATTACATAGTACTATTCTGCTCGGTGAACACCAGCTATTCCGATGCGTCCTACTGGCAGTTGGGCGCCATGCAGACCGTGCCTGCGGGCCTGCTGAACGATAATACCGCGGGCGGCCAGATCTTTTGCGCGGGCTACGATCCTTACGGATCAACCGCCTGGACAAGCTATGTAGATAGCGATCACTCACTGTTTTTCAACGTTGACCAGACTACCCCGGCCGCGGTTGTGGCTTACCCTCTTAATAATGCCGGTTACAGCCAGGGCAACCTGGGCGTTATCAGCGGCACATGCGCGGACGTTCCCGCGGTTGCGGACGGGCCTGTCAGCGGCATAAAGACGATGCAGGTAAGCTTGAAAGACCAGGGCGGGTTTTTCTGGAACGGTTCTGATTTTATAGACAATGGGGGTGTGGATTTACCGTTAAACGTTACGCTGTCGCCCGCTACAACCGCGTGGTGGTATACCGGCATAAGCGTTTCAGATTTCCTTAATTACGACACCCAGCGCTATACGTTGCGCAGATACGTGGTTGATGATGCCGATCTAACTCCATCCTGGGGCGGCGACGTCCAGTTCTGGTTTGACAAGGACAAGCCGTCGTCGGTAGTCACCTCGCCGGACGGGGCGCAGGTGTGGTACTCCCCGGCCTCGATAGCAACGATCAGCGGCACGGCCAAGGACCCCGGTTGCGGGCTTAACGCAAACGCTGCTCGCGTATCCGTAAGGCGTATAATAGATGACACATACTGGGGCGGCGGTTCCTGGCTTGCGGGATACCGCGACCGGGCAACGGTTCATAGCGCAGCGATAAATAACCAGATAGTCACATGGACGTACGACACGACCAACGCCACCGGCGACGGGCTGGATTGGGGCGTAAGCGGCAGTTCGTTCGTTGTCAGTTGTAAAATTTCCGACAAGGCGGGGCTTGCGGGCGATCTTTCATTAGGCAACACGTTCTGGTGGGACCAGACCGCGCCGACAGCCGCGGTTATCTCCCCGCAGGACATCACGATGGGCGACGCCGGGCTTGCCAAATCCAACCAGAACCTGGCGGCTTACGGCCAGTATTTTGACGGCCATTCAGGGCTTAACGGCTCCAACGGCTCGCTTGAATACCGCCTCTACAATAAAACACAGGGTGAATATTATAAGAGCGGGACATGGTCGTCCGGCGCCGAGCCGGCGATATGGCCTTCCAATCTTACGGACACAAACCTTAAAATCTGGCAGAGTTCGTGGACGTTGTCGCTTACCGGCGCATTGAGCGCGGCCAACGGCGTAAACGAGGGCGACGACATACTTCTTGTGATTCGCGCAAAGGACAAGTCCGGCAATCTACAGACGGATTTCACCGAAGGTTTCTCGTCCAACACCTTCAAGGTGGACCGCACAAATCCGGATTCCAGCATCACTATACCGGCGACTCAATGGCGCAGCAAGCTGCAAACGATTTCCGGAACTGCCGCGGACACAGGCGCGGTAACCTCAAAGATTACGCAGGCCGACCTTGCAATTTATTACAAGAGCGGCGCGGATTATTATTATTGGAACGGCACGGCTTTCGGCTTGAACGTAAGCTCGTGGAATCCGTGCGACGTAAGCGCGCTTCCCGACGTTACATATAATACGTCCGCCATAAGCTGGCAGGAAAACGTAAAGTATTACCTTTCGATACGCTCAAAAGACGCCGCAGGCAATATCCAGGCCAAAACCGACCCGCCCGATGATGTTTCGTATGATTCCTATTATTATTACGACGTAAGCTTTCCCACCGCCACTATAACAAGCCATACGAACGGCTCATATTATAATTCGGTAACCCAGATTGCGGGACAGGCAAACGATTCTCCCACGCCCCCGGCCGGCAACCTTACCGTTTCCAACGTTAAAATGTACATACGCAAGGTAGGCACGCCGCCCGAGTACTATTGGAACAAGACGACGGCGTTATGGGACAACACTATATCGCCCGACGACGGGTCATCCTGGTTCCAGGTAAGCGGCAACCCCGTTTTGCCGGATTGGAAATATGACACCACGTCGGTTGCCTGGAGCACGGGGCCGGCGGGCGCATGGGACGGCGGCGGCACCTTTGAAGTAAAAGTGCGCGCACAGGACAGCGCGGCCTCCGCCACGCAGTCCGGTAATTATCAGGACTATCTGATTACCGGCGGATCTTCCATAACGTTTACCGTAGACACACTTCGCCCGGTTGCCGCGGTAACAAGGTTCGATGCAGCCGCCGTAGTCAATAATTCCTGGTACAATTCGCTTTCAACCATATCGGGAACGGCTACGGACGATCCGTCATGGCCTGTGGCAAACCGGCGCCCGATATCCTCTATAGAGATACACGTTCGCAAGCAGGGACAGTCAATAATATGGAACGGTTCGGGCTGGGCCGCGCCCTCGGGCAGTATATACGACGATGCAAACTGGCGGGAGTGCGGTTTCGTGGGCTATTCAAGCGGCACGTGGACGTATCCCGCCGGCGCGGACACAACGCCGGGCTGGTCGCCGGGCGAAACGTACGAGCTGATACCGCGCGCAAGGGATGAAAGCGGATTGGTGCAACTCGAGTTTTCAACCATAACGTTTACGTATGATATCTGGCAGAGCGCTGCGCCGCCGATTAGCGAATACCCCGGCACGGTGACAGGTTTCCCGCTCGCAGATTACAATACGTCCGACTGGACAAAACTTATTAACAGCACCGGCACGGCCTACGATAACCCCACGGGCAAGCTGTCGGCATCCAGGGTCGTGCTTGTTAATTTCATATCTGACGGCACAACTTATTACTGGAAGCCGATAGGCTGGACGTCAACCCTGGTAACGCCGCCGGCAATGTCCGAATGGTCGGATGCGGCCGCAAAAGACGATTCGTGGAATTCAGTCGAAGAGGTATGGTTAAGCACAGGCCCCACCAATTCAAGCGGCTGGGTGGAAAACTCCAAGTTCCAATGGTACATCGAGGCGCGCGATGTAGCTGGCAACTATGAACATACCCGCTCCACGGTTACGATGGTTTATGACACCACTCTTCCAAGCACCGCCACCGTTACCAACCCTGAGAAAAACGGATATGTGTCGGCAACCGGCCGGGTTACGGGTGTATGCTCGGATGCGTGGCCCGGGACTGTGCGCGAGATTTATGTCCGTATAAAAAATACCACCGATAATCTTTACTGGGACTGGGATGTTGAAGCCGGTTCCTGGACCGCGGCCGGCGCACCGGACGTGTGGAACACGGTTACGTCTTCCGGCACGCTTTCGGCCGGCGCAACATCGTGGTTTTTTGGCTCAACGCCCTGGCAATCCGGCAAGGAATACGAGGTAAACGTTAACGTGGTTGACAAGGCCGGAAATTACTGCGTGTGGTATACGACCATATCCGGCATTAAGGCGGACTTCACGGCGCCTTCTTCGACGATAACCACCCCGGGCGAAGTAACCGGCATAGGCACCGATTACTACAATAACCTGCCCACTATATCCGGAACGTTAAGCGATAACTTTACCCAGGACCTCGGTGAGTATGAGTTGAGGCTCCAGATACGCTATGCCGACGGCACCAAAACCGGCGGCAGCGGCGAGTCGGCGCCCGTTGAATGGTGGACGGGTTCGACATGGACGGCTTCCGAATATTGGATACCGGCGTCTTCTGTTACCATAATGGCCGGTTGGCAGCTTGGCGGCTGGGCCACGTGGTACTATAACAACGGCGGTTCAGCCAACGAGTGTAACGACATCTGGCGTTCCAAGGGCAACGAGATATGGTTCGATGCCCGCCTCTATGCAACTGACAAGGCAAACAATGTCCAGGGCTATGGCGCCGACGGCGTTGACATATATTACAAGATACCGCTTGGCAACGTAACAATGTCCCAGCCGCCTTACGAATCGCCGGCTCCCAACATATATCATTCCGGGTCGGTTATAAATACCATGCAGGGACAGGGGGATAATTACACGGAAACCGTATACGTTTCCATTAAACGGGAACTGGACAACTATTACTGGTACGGTTCCTCGTTCTCAGTGGGAACGGAAAAATTTCTTGGCGCCGGCTATACTCAAGGGGCCGGGTGGGGCCCATGGTCGTATAATTTTACCGGCTCATGGGATGCCAATACAAGCTCCTACACCGTGCGCGTAAAAGCGGTAAACGTTGCCGGCGAAAAGGCCTATGACCCGGACGGCGGCGGCCCGTTGCAGGGCAACAGCTTTATATACGACGACACCGACCCCCAGGCCGCGATAACCTATCCCGTTTCCGGCGCTTATTACACCGCGCTTACCATGATAACCGGAACCGCGGGCGACCTGCCTTCCGGATGCCTGGGCAGGGTAACGAAGGTTGAAGCCGCGATACAGAAATCCGAATCCGGCAATTATTATTACTGGAGCGTTGTGGCTTCAAGCTGGGCGCAGGGCGGATCATCGCCGCTTGACGTGAATTTCAATACCACGACGTGGAACGGCACGGCGCAGGTTTCCGGCACGCAATGGCAGCTTGCGCTAAGCACCCAACCGTGGACGGACGGCGGGCTGATAACGCTGTTCGCGCGCGCCACGGACAAGGCCTTGAACAGGCAGGGCGACGGCCTGGGCTCGCCGGACCGCGCTTACACCTCATCGTCTTTTTATTACGATTCAAGTTCGCCTACGGCTACGATTGCAACGGTTACCAATGGCGGCGTATACTCGGTTCTTTCACTTATTACAGGCACGGCCTCCGACCCTGTCGGCGCCGGCGGCAACGCGGGCATACTTGATGCCGTGGAGGTGCAGATAAAATGGAACGGCGCTATCGAGCAATGCTGGGCGCCGGTTTCCGGCGCATGGACGGACAGCGTTATCTGGGCTACCGCCGCCATTGCCGTTCCAAACGTTGCCGCTTCCTCATGGACTTTTTCAAATCTCCCTCCTTCCGTACAATGGACCCACACCGGCAGCTACACCATACTTTCGCGGGCCAGGGATACCGCGCTGCTTTACGGCAATACGCAGCAGGTATTTGTTACGGCCCAGTCTTCGTTTACAATAACGTGGGATAATACCGCTCCGGTTTCTTCTATCACAAGCCCCGTGCAGGACGATAAACTTGCTCCCAACCCGGCGGATACCAATTGGGTGGTAGCCGGCCAGGCAAGCGATTCGCCCGCGGGCCTCGTAAAAGCCGGAATATGGCTGCAACTCTCGCGGCTTGCAGGCTCAAGCACATGGTACTGGGACAGCACCATATCACAGTGGTTTGAGAACGATCCATCGAGGGTTTTTAATCCCACTTCCTACACCTCCCCGAACTGGTCGTACAATATGCCGATAGCAAACCTTGTGTCCGACCAGCGCTATACCATAAAAGTGCGCGCCACCGATAACGCCACGTCGGCAAATTCATCCTCGTTTGCCGCTTCCGCCGGTTCGCGGTACGTTGAAGTAATAATAGATACTACTCCGCCGGCGGCCGTAGTAAGCTATCCCGCCGGAGGGCATTATTACCGCGCCTCGACGCTTGCCACGCTTTCCGGCACGGCCAACGCAGACCTTTCCGGCGTAAAACGGATTGATGTGGAGATACGCGAATACAACGATCCTTCCTGGGACGTGATACGCAGTTTCCGTCCCGCAAACAAGAGCGGCGCCGCCGGCACGGTGAATTGGTCAACCGGTACGGCCGGTATCACGTGGACCAGCGGCAAGCAGTACGCCGTCGAGGCGCTGGCCTATGACCTTGCCGGTTCCACCCAGGTTGTTGTCTCTTCGGTTACGTTCACTGTGGATAATGACGGCCCCGCGTTGCAGCTTACTCAGCCTACTACCGATAATTCCTACTGGAGTTCACTGCTTACCATTTCCGGCACGGCCTCGGATGCCATTTCATCGCAGGTAAACGTCTCGTCGGTTGCCGTATATAATATAGAGACGAGTAAATACTGGGATCCGGTTGCCGGCGATTTCACTTCCAGCGATGCCATATATTCAACAGCCACTCTTTCGCTGCCCGCCTGGACTTATTCTGGCTTTGCCGCCAAAATGACGGATAACACCCGCTATTACGTTTACGGTAAAGTTTACGACGGTCCCGGCAATGAAAGCAGCGTTACGTCCGGTTTTGTTACCGTTGATACGACAACTCCTTCGTCGCAGTTCGTGGCGCCCGGGCCCGCAAGCGGGAACTTCTACCAGAACGTTTCTGTCATAACCGGCACGGGAATTGATTACGGAATAAACGCTTCCAGGGTAAATCTCGTGCGGTTGTGGATTACAAATCCGCTTGGCGAGTACTGGGATTCGTCGGCCAACCGCTGGGAAAGCGGCGAGAGATACATTGACGTTTCCGTAACGCCCAGCGGGCTTTCGTCGCCGTTTACGTGGAGCGCCGCGAACGTAACGTGGACGGACGGCGAAGCCTATAAGATAGAATCAAAGGCGCGCGACCGCGCAAAAAAATCAAGCGACGGCTCTTACCCCAACTGGCAGGTTACGGCTTCAAGCGTGGGATTTACGATTGACCGTACGACGCCGACCTACACGTTGTCCTTCCCGGCAGATAACCTGAAATACAATGCCGTTTCATATATCGGCGGCGATTTTACGGAAACAGTTTCTGGCAAGCAATACATGCAAATCGTCATAAAAGGCGATTTCGGCGGCAAAGTTTACTGGGATCAAACCACGACTTCATGGAAGGCCCAGACGGATCTTGAAGGGCTGGGGCGCTGGCCGCCGTGGGCTGATGTTTCCGTCTACCAGACTTCATGGGCTTATATTACAAGCGTTGATTACACGCCCAATAATTCCCGCTGGCACAAGGTATGGGTGCGCGTTGCCGACAATGCCGGCAACAAGAAACTGCCCACCGCCCAGGACATAATTGACAACGCAAGCCCGGACGTTACTTTCATGTTCGACAGCGAAAGCCCCGTTTCGTCGGTCTCAACTTTTGCCGACGGGGATGCGCTTAACGTGTTCATAAGCACCATGGCGGGTTCCGTTTCCGACGTAAATTTCGGCGCGGGCGTAAGCGACCTTAAAATCCGCATCCGCCGCAACGACGGGCTTTACTGGCAGGAGCCGGGCTGGGGCGCCTCGGTCTGGCTAAACAAAACATCGCTGGACTGGACGTGGGTTACGGATTATGAAACGCAGTTCTGGCAGGATAATCACACATATTCCGTCAATACCATGGCCTACGACGAGGCCACAAACTACGAGGCCGCGTTTAGCACTTACACCGTAACATTCGACACTACCACCCCGACGTCGGTTGTGGCTTTCCCGCCGATAACCGGCTCGCAGTTTGCGGCGGCGGTTACCACAATATCAGGCACCTCAAACGACAGCAACACGCTTGCAAGCAAGGTCAGTTCCGTTGATGTCGCCATAAAGCGCACGAGCGACAACATGTGGTGGGGCGGCTGGTCCAACCGTGTATGGACAACTTCGACCCCGCCCGTATTTTCCAGCGCGACGATTTACGCGGCATACGTTTCCTCGGCGGACTGGCGCTACGTCAGTTCCGCATCCCTGTGGGATGATACGACGACATACTGGGTTATTTCACGTTCAAATGACCGCGCGGGCAACTATCAAACCGGCTGGAGCACAAACGTATTCATATGCGATAAAACCGCCCCGGATTCATCCGTGACAACGCCGTCCGACGATCCCTCGGCGACGGCGCCCATAGATTCCCTGCCGCAGATAATTGTAAGCGCGTCCGATCTTGCGCCCGGCGAGATAAACGGCGTAAACCTGATGATTTTCTGCCCCGATCAGGTAGGCCCGCCGCCGCCGCCCAACGCAAACAATAAATACTGGACGAGAGCCTCCGGCGTCGTCGGAGCTTCCGGCGACTGGTCGGCGACGCCCACCTGGCTCGCCATGACTTATTCCGGCGGTAACTGGATATACGATGCCTCCGGAATCGCATGGGATGCCAAGGAAAGCCCGGGCTACAAGTACCAGGTATGGCCGCTTGTTAACGACAAGGCCGGCAATTACGAGGCGGAGTCAAGCACCTGCACATTCTGGTATGCCGCGCCCCTGCCGCAAAGCTGGGTAACATACCCTGCCGCCAACAACTACTACAAAGCCGAATCGAACATGACTATATACGGCACCGCCAACCAGTACACGAAGATAACCCAGGGCGGCGTGGACCTTCGCATAAGTTCGGCTCCGTGGTATACCAGTTCCTGGAACGAGTCTACAAAACAATGGGTAGCCGGGACTTACTGGAATGATACGTCATTTACGGAAGGAAATCCCGGCAGCTGGTCTGTTTCCATTTCTTCCGATGCGTGGATTGACGGAGGCGTTTACCGCGCGCAGTCCTTTGGCCACGGCCCGGCGGGCGACGAGGTAAGCATAGAGAACGTAGGTTTCACCGTTGATCGTACCCTGCCTTCTGGCAGCGTAAGCGTGCCTTCCGAAAGCGGCCACTACAAGACGCTTCCGTCGTTTAGCGGCCTTTCGTCGGACACATCCCCGGGCAAGGTCAACAAGGTCGAGATACAGGTTAAGAAAACCATCGCTTCCGACGACTGGTACTACGAGGGTACGCGCTCACGCTGGCTTCAGAATGAATCCACCTGGACCACGGTTGCGGCTGACGATAGTTCCTTCGACTCGGATAGCGAGCCGTGGCACTACGCGCTTATATTCCCCACCGAGTGCTGGAAAACGGATGGCACGCATGTTATCTCCGTCAATGTTTACGACAAGTCTTTCCCTACCCCGGGAAACAAGTATACGTCCGGCAATACGACCATCATCATAGATAATACCGCGCCTTCCAGCGCGCTGTTGTATCCCAACGCGGCCATTCACAATTCAATAACGCTTGTTTCCGGCACCGCATCGGACACCTCGCCGGGACGCCATAGCGAAATACAGATGCGCGCCCAGAATACAGACACAACCAAATGCTGGTCCGGCGCAACGTGGCTTTTGCTTGACCAGTGGAAAACTTCCGCGCTGGATTCAAATTTCACGACGTGGTTCGCGGTTTACCCAGGTACGTGGAGCTATTCCAACATCGCTTGGGAATCGGGGTACAGGTACAACGTTAAATTAAAAGCGATTGACCTCGCCACAAACTCCGAAGCCGAGGATGCGGGATTCGATTTCCTCTACGATAACGAAAAACCTGTTTCGGCGGTCAGTTATCCCGCCGCGTCCGCGAAAGTAAAAACGCTTGCGATAATATCCGGTACCGCCGACGATTTCACGGCCAATACGTGGACAAGCGGGGTCTCCACGGCTACGGCCGCGGGCGACGGCGTAAACATCCGTATGCGCAACGCAACGTCCGGCGACTGGTACGGTGGCGGCGGCCTGTGGAACGGCACGGCCAACAACTGGTTTAGCACTTACTATTCTTCGACGACAAAGTACTGGACTGCCGACCCGGGCGAACTCCAGACCTTCACCGGGGCGGGCAATCCCGCGGACGGTTCATACCAGATTATCGCGCGCGCAAGGGATAACGCGGGCAATTTTGAGACGGAGTTTGCCACGCGCACATTCACGTGGGACATGACAGCGCCGTCGTCGCTTGCAACTTATCCGTCGAGCGCATCGTTCGTAGCCTCGCTAAGCCAGGTTACCGGCACGGCCAGCGAAAACGTGGCCGGCATGGACCGCGTCCGCCTGTCGTTTATCCGCGCCGCGGATAGTTATTACTGGACAGGCTCATCCTGGACCGCGGACACCGGCAACTATCTTACGGCGGTAATGTCGGCGGAAGTCGGAATTTCCACCTGGACTATAACGACATCGCCGTCGTTGTCCGACGGGAATACATATTATATCCGCAGCACGGCGGTGGATCTTGCGACGAATGCCCAGGCCGCTTATACCGAAACCAGGGTTATTTGCGACAAGCTGGGTCCTGTGGTTACCATTCGCGAGCCGTCGGATCTCCTGCCGCTTGATCCGTCCGACCCGCGGCTTTCGTCGCTATCAACGATTTCGGGCGCGGCCTCGGACCCCGGCGTAGGCGCGATGGAACAGGTTTCGTGGCGCATAAAGCATGTGCGGTTCGGCCAGTACTGGGATGGAGCAGGCTACTCGGCCAGCAATTTCAGTATTCTTGAGACGGATAAGGAAACCGCGTGGTTCGTTGTGCAGACTACCGTTACTCCGTCGTATTCATTGTGGTATGCAACATTCACGTTTATCACCGACGAGCGTTACCTGGTGGAAGCCAGGGCGCGCGATACGCTTAATAATTACTCCGCATCGGTCGCCACGGTAAGCTTTACATTCGACAGCAACGTTCCGCAATCCGGCATAACGTTCCCGGCAACCGGTTCCACGGTTCGCACCGTAACAGGCGGTATCACCGGCACGGCGCAGGATACGCCGCTTTCAGGCGGCCATTACGTCGGCACAACGCCGATAGTAAGGCTTGCCATCCGGCGTCTTTCCGACGGCTGGTGGTGGAGCGATCTCGATGGCGATTTTACCGAAACACAGGCCGCGCCGCCGGTCGGGTACAAGGCCATAGCGTTTGCCGGCAACCCCTGGTCGTATGCTTCCATCACTGATACCCAGCTTACATCCGGAGTTTCGTACTACGTTACATCCCGCGCCCAGGATGACGCAACCCCTGCTAACACGGAATCATGGTTTAGCGTTCGTTCAGCCACATTCACCTTCGATAATCAGGCGCCTGACGTAACATTGACGAGGCCGGCGGCGGGATCTAATTATTATAATGCGTTGCCCACTATTTCCGGTAATGTTACGGACAGTTTCTCGGCGGTTAGTACGGTGCAGGCCAGCATATTCCGTGTCTCTGACAGTCAATGGTGGAGCGATGTTGACGGCAACGGCACAGGCGCATGGACGGGTAATATTCTATTGGCCAGGATTCCGTGCGCATTTACAGCGCCTATATCAACCTACGTTATAGTAAGCGGTTTCGAACCCGCCTTAGGTGAGACTTACGCCGTATATCTTCGCGCATGGGATGTGCCGGGAACTACTTCCGCATGGACCAGCGCCAATTCGTTTGTATACGATATAGACAAGCCGACATCTACGGTCGGTATCCCGGTAGCAGGTTCCTATTACAGCCGCAACAGCCTTGCCACGATAAGCGGTACGGCGTCGGACAGCGTAAGCGATGTAGCGAAAGTAAGGTTTGCCTTAGAGGAAGTAGCAAGTGGCAAATACTGGAACAATGTGTCATCATTTGATGCGACAAGCGATTACTATTATGATTACACGGCCAAGGTAGGTA
>MGVF01000003.1 GCA_001800355.1 Elusimicrobia bacterium RIFOXYA2_FULL_50_26 | reverse complement strand
CAAAAGTTTCCTGTTGTTATCGGCGTAGGTGCAACCGCTTCCCGCCCATCTTGCTGAATAGACACCCGGCTCGCCTTCCAGATAATCCACTTCAAGCCCGGAATCGTCGGCCAGCGCCCATCTTTTCAAGGCCAGTGCGACAACACGCGCTTTTTTGGCCGCATTTTCTTCCAGCGTTTTACCATCTTCTTCGACGTCCGGGAAACAGGTAAAATCGTCAGCGCCGGATAACTTTACATCAATCCCGCGTAATATATTTCGTATCTCGCGCACTTTCCCTGAGTTGCGCGTGGCCAGGACAATTTCCGTCACGGCCTTTTCCCAAGCAATTTTTTCTCAATTTGAATTATAGAGCGTATTCCGCCGGCGGCAAGCGAAATCATGTCATCAAGTTCCTTGCGCGAAAACGGTTCCTGTTCGGCGGTGCCCTGTATCTCGATGACTTTACCGGAACCCGTCATGACCAGGTTTAAGTCCACTGCGGCATTATTATCCTGCTCCGCATTCAAATCCAGTATTTTTTTCCCGCCGACTATACCTATGCTGACGGCGCCCAGATAATCCTTCAGCGGCCACTGGCTGATTTTTTTTGCGCGATACAATTTTTCCAGCGCCATGAACAGGGCGATGAAGCCGCCGTTTATTGACGAGGTGCGCGTGCCGCCGTCAGCCCGGATAACATCGCAATCTATTACGATGGAACGCTTTCCAAGTTTTTTTAAATCCATAACGCCCCGCAGCGACCGGCCGATAAGCCGTGAAATCTCCTGGCTGCGCCCGCCACCGGCGCCCCTGTGCCGGGGCGTTCTTTCCCTGCCTGCGCGCGGCAGAAGCGAATACTCGGCGGTAACCCAGCCGTGGTCAAGCCCCTTGTTTTCGATGAACGGCGGAACCTTTTCCTCGACGGAAGCCACGCACAGGACCATGGTCTGCCCCATTGAAAAAAGGCACGAACCCTCGGCGTGCGCAAGATAATTTTTAACAACCTTCACCGGACGCGTTTTCATGTTCGCTCTCATTCGAGAAATTTAATATTCTCGCCTATTCGTTCTATTTTCAACTGCGCATCAGCCATGCGCTGGCGCATCTTGTCAACCTCAGCCTGGGGAGCGCGTTTCATAAAATCGGCATTCTCCATGTTTTTCTTGCAGCGCTCCAACTCCATCCCGGCATTTTTGTGTTCTTTAAGTAACCGCTGCTTTTCCTTTTCAAGATCAATAAGCCCTGCCAGCGGAACAAATAACTGGACGTTGGAGACAACGGCCATCGCCGACTGTGCCGGGCGCGGGAGCGATTCGCCGACAAGGATCTCCTGCGCCTTCGCCAACTGTTTTAAGTAACCTGCGCCTTCTCCGGAAAACACCTGCTGCTCCAGCGGGTTAACGTTAAGATGAATGCTGACGCTCTTGCCCGGCGGCACATTCATCTCGCTGCGTATAGTGCGCACCGCCGTTACGATTTCCTGCAAAAGCTCCATCTTTGATATGGCTACGGTATCAACTTTCGACTGGTCTGCCTCGGGCCAGGGGTATTTCATTATGCTTACAGGCCTGTCTTCCGACGATTCCTTAAATTTTACCAGCGAATCCCATATCTCTTCCGTTATAAACGGCATTATGGGATGAAGCAGCCTCAACGTTCCGGCGAGGACTTCCAATAACACCGAGAGCGCCGCCCTTCTGGTTTCAGGATCCTGCCCGTTTAAACGTATCTTGGCAATTTCTATATACCAGTCGCAATACTTCGACCAGAAAAATTCATATAGCAGCCGCGCCGCTGTATCTATATTGTAGCCTGCCAGCGCATCGGTTACATCCTTTACCAGTAAGCGGTATTGCGACAGTATCCATACGTCGGCAAGTTCCAACGGCCATACCGCAAGAAATCCCGGCTGCCAGTCGGAGTTTTTAATATTCATCATCACAAACCTGCTGGCATTCCATATCTTGTTTGCGAAGTTACGCGCGCTGATAAATGAATCGTCGGAAAGCTGCATATCCCGCCCCGGGGCCGCCGACTGCGCCAGCGAAAAACGCAGCGCATCGGTGCCGTACTTATTCATTATTTCAAGCGGGTCAATAATATTGCCGAGAGACTTGGACATCTTTTTGCCATTCTTGTCGCGAACAATCCCGTGAATAAACACCTCGCGGAACGGCACATCCCCGCGCAATTGCAGCCCCATCTGCACCATTCGCGCAACCCACAGGTAAAGTATTTCGTGGCCGGTAACAAGTACAGCCGTCGGATAATAGTAGTCCGAATCCGCCGCCCCGGCAGCCGCCTGGTTTGCGCCGGTTTTATCAACAGGCCAGCCGAAAACGCTGAATGGCCACAAAGCCGACGAAAACCACGTATCAAGCACATCGGTGTCCTGTTCGATGACAGTGCCGCCGCACTCCGGGCAGGAAGTTGGCCTGTCAACTGCCGCGATCGGAGGACACGATGAATCCCTTTTATCTTTGGCCTTTTTGGGAGCGCCCTTGCCGCCGCAATAATAGACGGGAATACGGTGCCCCCACCAAATCTGGCGGCTTATGCACCAATCCTTAAGTTTTTCCAGCCATGAAAGGTATGGTCCCTTCCACGAATCGGGATAAAATTTTATCTTACCCTGTTCCACGACTTCCATGGCGCGCCGGGACATATCCTCAACTTTTAAAAACCATTGCTCGGATATAAGCGGCTCTATGACAGTATTGCAACGGTAACACCTGCCTACGGCGTGGCGGTGATCGGTTGTTTCAAGCAGAAGCCCGTGCAAAGCAAGGTCGCCAAGCACTGCCTTGCGCGCCGCATAACGATCAATGCCCGCGTACGAGCCGGCATCTTTCGTCATTTTTCCCTGCGTATCTATTACAACTATACTCTCAAGTTTATGACGCGCGCCTATGTCGAAATCGGTAGGGTCGTGCGCCGGCGTTACTTTCACAGCGCCGGTACCGAATGCGGGATCCACCGCTTCGTCTTCTATGACGGGTATTTCACGATTGACGATAGGTAAAACAATAACCTCGCCTACAATATTCTCATATCGCTTGTCTCCAGGGCTGACGGCAACGGCAACATCGCCCAGCATCGTTTCAGGCCGGGTTGTGGCAACTACGATAAATGAAACCCCGCCTTTCTTCGGCTTTTTCAGCGGATACTTTATATGCCAAAGCTTACCTTCCTCTTCCTCGTGTTCAACTTCGATATCGGACAAAGCCGTCTGACACCTGGGACACCAGTTAACAAGCCGCTTGCCGCGATAGATGAGGCCGCGGTTGTATAACTCCACAAAGGCATGGCGCACCGCCCGCGAGCAGACGTCATCCATTGTAAAGCGCGTCCGTGACCAGTCCAGCGAACAGCCCAGACGTTTTAATTGACTCAATATTATGTCGCCGGATTCCTTGCGCCATTTCCACATGCGCTCCAGAAACTTCTCCCTGCCAAGGTCATGGCGTGTTTTTCCCTCAGCCAGCAGCAACTTTTCGACAACGTTCTGGGTGGCTATGCCGCCGTGGTCCGTGCCCGGCACCCAGAGCGTATTATAGTTTTGCATGCCCCGGAAACGTATAATAACGTCCTGGAGCGTGTTATTAAGGGCATGGCCCATGTGCAGTATGCCGGTAACGTTTGGAGGGGGTATTACTATGCTGAAAGGTTGGCGTGATCTGCGGGGGGTAGATGAAAACAGGTTGTGCTTCAACCAATAATCATACCACTTGTCTTCAACCTTTTGCGGTTCATATACCTTGGGAATATCAATTTCCATTAAAGCCCTTCTTCGCCAATTTTTGCTTTATCATAACAAAATTAAAGATGTTTTTCAACTTGACAATACGGGTTTTTTCTGTTATAAAAGTTATAGCGGCAAACATCCACAGACAAAGGGTTAACATGAGCTTCTGGAAGAAACTACACCGCGAATTACGACGCCACCTTACCGTGATGTTCATCCCCCATGCCACGGCAAAGCCGCTGCAACTTACATTTTCCGTTTCTTTTCTCCTGTTCCTTATCGGCACATGGACGGCGCTAACCCTGTGGGCAGGCTACCTGTCCAATCAACACATTGATTACTGGCGGATAAACGCTGAAAACAAACTGATGAAGCTTAAAGTGGTATTTTTTGCCCAACAAATCCGCAAATCGCAGGAAATGCTCGACCAGGTGCGCGAAAACGACGCCCATATAAGAACGCTTCTCGAAATGAAATCGAAAAAAGACATCATCGAGTATGACGGCAAGGGCGGCCCCACCAAAGAACAATCCCACGACCTTTCGCTTTTTCTGGAAGGAAAACTTGACGAGCTGACGCAGCAGGATATTTTCAGGCAGACGAGCGTACTGCACGAGGAAACCCGGCGCCGGCTCGAAAGCTTTACGGAAGTGCTTACCCACGTCGAACACGAACGCGCGTTATACAAGGCTGTTCCATGTTCATGGCCGTGCATGGGATCGTTAACGTCAACGTTCGGTTACCGCACTCATCCGTTGTACAACAGCACCGAGTTTCATTCAGGGCTTGATATCGCAAATGCCCGCAATACGCCTGTTTATGCCACGGCTTACGGGACAGTGCATTTGTGCGACTGGCAGCCGGGCTATGGACGCCTTATAATAGTTGATCACGGCTACGGTTATCGAACGTATTTCGGCCACCTGCAAAAGATTATGGTAAAACCCGGCGAACACATCAAGCGCGGCCAGCTCATCGGGCTTATGGGCGACACCGGCACGTCAACCGGCGACCATCTGCATTACGAAATTCAGGTAAACGGGCAGCCTGTAAACCCTGCGCGTTTTCTTAAGAAACACTCAGGCGATATTGTCCAGAAATCGCTGGATGGAGGAATCAATGTTCGGCAATAAAAAAGAAAATGAATTCGGCATCATGGAAACGGTGATCGGGGCTGAAAGTTCAATGCAGGGAACCATACGCTCCAAAAATTCGATTCGCATTGACGGTAAACTTGACGGTGAAATTGCGGAAGCAAACGGCGTGATAATCGGGGAAACCGGGCAGGTCCAGGGCGACATCAAAGGCAATACCGTTATAGTCGGCGGCAAGGTTACAGGCAATATAACGGCCACGAGTACGCTGGAAATTCTCCCCAAAGCCCAGGTTTACGGGGATCTTCATTCGGCGCTGTTAACCATAAGCGAGGGCGCAACATTTGAGGGCAACTGCGTAATGTCCACGGATAAAAACAAAGTTATAGAGATGAACGTCGAGAATACCCGCCGCCGCTAACCTTTAAAGTACGTTACCGCGACTATCATTACAAACGCTATCATTGTGCCGAGGAAGACGTTTGCTGCGGCGAATTCCGGGTTGCTGCGGTAACGCTCCGAATATATATATGCATTTACCGCGGCCGGCATCGAGGACGTCATAAGGCAGACACCCCGCGCTATACCGCTTATACCCAGCACGTGCGTCAAGGCCAGCGCCATTATCAATCCCCCCGCCATCCGCAGGAACACCCCCATGACAACCTTGTATAACATATCTTTCCTGAAATTACCCAGGCGGCTGCCGACGAATAACAACATGGCCGGCAGCGTTACGGCCGATACGAAATCGGCCGCGCTTTTTAACACCGGCGACGGAGAAACGTGTAAAAGATTAAACGCGCTTCCCAGTACCACCGCATAAACCACCGGCACTTTGAGTATCTCAAGCAAAGTTTTCTTTTCGCTTACCATGTATATGCCGAACGTGGAAACCATTATGGTGTTCACCATGCTGTAAACTATGGAGTAATTCGTTCCCTCTTTTCCCCACAACATGGTATTGACGGGTATGGCAAGGTAGGCGGAGTTCATGACTATTATCGGAAGGCAGTATTCCCTGAACGGCAGTTTTTCGGCGGAAGTCCATATATAGGCCAACAACGTGCCGCCGGCGCTGACGCCTGCGGCCACCAGCAAAACGCCGGTTGACGTGGTAAGCGAAATCGGGCTTGTCCACAACGACGTGAACGCAAATAGCGGTATTAGAACGTAAAACGAAAAAGAGATGAACCCTCTGACGGCTTTTTCGCTGCGTTCATGAAACAGGCGGTCCAGCACCGCGCCTATTATAATATAGATAAACACCTTACCGATAAGCGTCGAGAGTATGGCAAACATGCTGGTTATTATAGTATATTTGATTTATTGACGCAATTTTGATAAGATTTTTAAATGGGCATTCAAAAACCTGCATGGTCAAACATTGTGGCATTTTGTCGCCTATGTTGCCGTGAAGGTGTGGCTTTGAGTCCACTGCGGCATGATGGAATTATTTTTCCGGTATTTTTGTGAACTAGCTCCTTTGAAATAAGGCTTATTGATGAAGGAGCGTCGGACAGCACAAAAATAATTCCCGAAAAAACAATTCCATCAAAACCGCGCCGCTTGAGGTGGACTCAAAGCCACACCTTCCCGGCAGTTTGTCTTACAGACTTTAGAAACTCGAACAATAAGGCTGTTCGGTTTCAATATGCGAGCCGAAACGCA
>MGVF01000002.1 GCA_001800355.1 Elusimicrobia bacterium RIFOXYA2_FULL_50_26 | reverse complement strand
AATGGCGCAACCCAACAAAAGGGCAGTACCAATAAATGAAAAAACACGTCTCATAATATGGTAGAATATTATAGCTAAATTTCTTTTGTTTTTCCACTCAATTTTGATATAATAAATCGTCGTGAAAATAATACAGCGCTACATTATCAGGGAGTTTCTGGAGTCGTTCTTTTTCGGGTTGGCCGTGTTCTCCGGTATTCTGCTTCTGGACCAGGTTTTCCAGCTTATTAACCTGTTCTTAAGCAAGGGAATCTCATTTTTCATAGTATTGAAGTTGTTCCTTTTGGCATTTCCCAATATATTGTCGCTCACCATCCCCATGGCCGCGCTTTTCGGCGTGCTTCTTGCCTACGGCCGCTTGTCCGAAGACAATGAAATCACATCCATGCGTTCCGCCGGGCTTTCCTACGGGGTTTTCACGCTGCCGCTTATCATTATGCTTTTCTCATTGAGCGTTTTCCTTGCTTATTACAACCAGAATCTTTCCCCGCTTACGAACAGCAAGTTCCGCGGTATGTATCAGGAGGTGTTGCGCCGCCACCCTCTTGTGAAATTCGAGGAAAAAGCGATAACAAATCTTGGGGAATACCGTATTTATGCTGAAAAAGTGGAGCCGCAGAGGCTTGTAGGAGTAAGTATTTACAAGTTTTCCCCTTCCGAGGAAGGCGTCCCCTGGCGCATAAGCGCGGCATCGGCCACGGTTTCCGTATCTCCCGAGGCGGCTATTTTTGTCATGTCGAGCGGATACTGGCAGAAGCCAAACCCCGCGGAACCGGAGACACTTGTTCATCTTACGTTTGCCCGCTACAGTTTTTCTATCCCCTTAGGCGGCCAGGTTCTACCTTTCAGCCAGTCGCTGAGGGAGATGTCGGGCAGCGAGTTAAGACGGCAGATAAAAGAATATCGCCAGAAAAAAATGTCTACCACGTTTTTTGAAACGGAATACTGGCTGCGGTGGACGCTTGCATTTGCGCCGTTTATTTTTGCGGTTGCGGGCATACCTCTCGGCATAGTGCTCGAGCGCGGCGGAAAATCCATCGGTTTCGGCATAAGCCTGATTTTCCTGTTCGGTTATTACGTGCTGCTTGTTACGGGCATAAACGCGGCTGAAAAAGGATATGCCAGCCCCGGCATCGTCCTGTTCCTGCCCGATGCCGTAACGCTTGCCTGCGGAATACTTCTGTGGCGAAAAATGTTGAGGAAGTAATAAATAGCACAGGTGGCCGGTTAAAATTTTAGCGTTTGAGGTCATTGCGAGCTAGAGCGAAACAATCTCAACGTTGCTTCTGATGAAAAGCGAGATTGCCGCGCCCTTTGGGCTCGCAATGACGACGGCAACTTCCCCCCTCACCCTACCCTCTCCCCGTCGGGGAGAGGATTAAGGCGTAAAATGTATCTCCATCCCTCCGAGATGGAGAGGGTTAAGGTACAAAATGTATCTCCATCCCTCCGAGATGGAGAGGGTTAAGGTACAAAATGTATCTCCATCCCTCCGAGATGGAGAGGATTAAGGTACAAAATGTATATCTCCTCTCCCCGTCGGGGAGAGGATTAAGGTGAGGGGGAGTTAATGCGTTTTAACCGGATAGATGTGAACAAATATGGTTATTATATACCGCTATCTTATCATTGAGTTTGCCAAGCCGCTTTTTTTCAGCGTTGTTTCGTTCGGCGGCCTGGTCATGATTTCGGAATTTTTCAGGGAGCTTAATTTTTTTCTTGAGAAAAAAGCCGCGTTTTCCGACGTATTTGCCTACCTGTTCTTAAATTTTCCGTGGTGGTGCATACAGGTGCTGCCTGTTTCGGTTCTGCTTGCCGTTCTATTCTCAATGGGGCAGATGGCGCGCCAGAACGAGATAACGGCGCTCAAAGCCGCCGGCATAAATCTCTGGCGTATTGTTTCCGTGCTTCTTTTATGCGGGCTTATAATAGGCATGGCGGAGCTCGCCCTGCGTGAGACGGCCATCCCGCGCCTGGTGCAGAAGTCCGATATTGTCCGCAGGGAAAAAATCCAGAAAGAGCCGCGCACTATACAGACGGAATATCACGACCTTGTTATCGCCCTGCCGCCGGACGGCAGGATGACCGTCGGCAGGCTGGACGCCTCGAACAATGCCGTATCGGGACTGGTGTTGGATTATTTCAGCGATGGATACAGATTGTCCCGCCAGCTTGTTGCGCGCGACGGGACATGGGATGGCGGTTACTGGATACTGCGTTCAGGCGTTGAGCGCAGTTATCAAGGCAATAAATGGAATGAGAAACGGTTTGATTCCCTTAAAATTCAGCTTGCGTTCAAGCCGGAAGATTTCGTCATAACTAATATTCGCCCCGAGCAGATGACGGCAGGTGAATACCTTATATATATTCACAGGATGGAAACGCTGGGGATGCCGGCGGAAAAAGAACTGATAAGATTCCATTCGCGGTGGGCGGCTGTTTTCAGCCATATCGTGGTTATGCTTATAGGCATACCTTTTGCCGTGGGGCTTGGCGCGCGCCACGGTAAAATGATAAGCTTTTCCTTCGCGCTGATTATTGCATTTATCTATTGGGGATTCCAGGCGGTAGGCCAGTCGCTGGGTGAAACAAGATTCATAACGCCTCTTGCCGCGGCATGGATAGGAAACATAATTTTCGGTTCAGTAGGAATTTTTTTAACAGGAAGGATCAAGAAATAAGCCGTTACCGCACTATCGCAAGCTTCCCCACCTTTACTTCATTATCCGCTTTTATCTTGTAAATGTAAACACCCGTCGCCACGGTTTCGCCCGCGCTGTTTTTTCCGTCCCAGTCGAACTGGAAGACCCACTTGTAATCCCCGGAAGGCACATAGTTAAACGCCAACTTGTCCTGGCCTATCTGTAAAACACGTTCGCCGGACAGCGTGTATATGGCGGCTTCTATGGTCTCGGGCGGCTTGCTGAGATGGAATACCAGCGTCGTAAGCACATTGCCTGTCTTGCGCGGATGGAAATATGCGGCGCCCGCGGGATTTGGATAATTTACAATTTTACTGACTTCCATCGCGCTTCGAGACGCAAGTTTAACCAGCGAAAACGTTGACAGGCCGCTCGTAATGGCTATATCCGTAAGAGTGATAGACGTCAGGACGTTGTTGAACGTATTTGACAACGGTGCCGAAAATGTCGAACCGGCGGCGAACGCATCTGCCGCTTCGCCGGGCGGAAAGTAGGCCGTTTTGTCCGCTTCAACCAGATCAACCCCGAGGTGCGGCGTCCCGGAATTTACCGTATTTATTGCCAGCCGCGCGGTATCCAATGCTATTGCGTCGTCAATGTGCCAGATGAGAAGCCCCGAACCCGGTATGGAAAGATCGTAGGTTGTCTTTGACGCATCCGGCTGGCGCAACTCTACGATAAAATATTCTTTTGAACCGGGGCTTACGGATATTTTATAAAACCCCGTAGTCAGGCATGTTTCTATGTCGCCAAGCTTGAGTGCAGTATCGCTGGATGAAACGTCGCGCGACGATAAATCAATGAAACGAAGGAAATCTTTCGACCACGGGTCAAGATGCGGCGGGTTGGAACCCAGGTTATCGGCGCCATATGCGTAATCCATCAGGCTCCATGCGCCGCACGTGCTACTGCCAAGCCCCGTCGTATTATACAAATCCGGCAGCCCGAGTTGGTGGCCGTACTCATGGCACATCACAGAAAGAGGCGAGCCGAAGGCCGCCAATTCCGGCACAATGGTAAATCCTTCGAACAATTTTGAATTTACCGTGAAAATGTAACCGTAAAAAAGCGACCACAGGTCGCTCCCGTTGTAGGACTCCTCTTCCCCCCGTCCCGCATGGTATATCATGACGTGATCGTAAAGCGAAAAATCGTTGCCGGTTTTTGCCAGGTTAACGGAGTCGGCGATTAGTCTTTGCAGAGCGCTTTCCGTCTCGGTGTTATAAGAGGAGATGCTTGAAGGCAGCGTATATGCCGTGCTTGTAACGGTGGACGTTACGGTAAGCAGGCCGTACGAGTTTTCCGCGTAATAAGTGCGAAGCCTGGAAAAAAATGTTTCCGTTTGGGCTTTGGACGTCGCGATAAGCGTAGATCCGGGGAACTGTACCCGTATGACAAGAACCTTTTTGGTGGTTGGCGATATAACTCCGCCGGCTCCCGCCATGCGCAAGGCGCCGCGCGCCTGCAAAGCGCGTATATTTTCCTTAGGCAGAAGGCGGCACGGCTTGAAACCATGCGGTTTGGAATGCAAACGTTTCCAATCGCGCGGCGGCGCCGCGGACAGCGCGGAAAGTCCGGTTGCCAAAATGGCGGCGGCAATAATCAGGCGTGCGTACTTTATCACCAGAAGTTTCTCACTTGGGCGGGGCGCTTTCCGTTGCGGGTTTTTCTGCCGGAGCGCTATCTGCCGGCGCTGCTTCGGCTGGAGTTACTTCGGTGGGCGCTGCTTCTGCGGGCGCAGGCGACTGGTTTTGCTCTGGCGTTACCGGCTTTATGCTTTCAGCGATTTGCGGCTCTGTTGTCTTCGCTGTTTTTGCCGGAGCCGGCATGGCTGATTTTCCCCACGCGCGGCCTTTGTTCTGCCCGAAACGCATCGAGATGCTTAACTGGTGATTCCATTCCGGTATCTGGCCTGCAAAACGGCCGAGTTCATCGCCCCAGAAAGCGTATTCAAGCTGCAATAGAAAAAGGTTAATTCCTGCGCCGAATGTTGGATAGCCTGAGTTAAAACCGCCGCGCAGCGCCAGAAGCGACCAGCGGAACTCCGCGCCGAAATGCAGTTTTTTCCAGAAAGTATCGTCAAGCAGTTTCTCGTCGGTGTTTAGTATGTCGCGCAGGTCTGCTGCAAGCGTAAGCCGGTTTAACGTGTTGATGCTTCTGCCCGGCCAGTAATAGATTTTTGACGGGATGTATGCCGTTCCCACGTTCCACTGCGGATATATCACGCCGGTGGATGCCTCTCTTGCCTCGTTTGTCTTGGAGCTTTCCACGCGCTGGAATACTATCGGTGTGCCGCCGAAGTCGGTAACCTGCAAGCCGATGTTCAACGTATCGAAAGGCTGGTACATGGCGCCGAAGTCAAGCCCCATGCCCATTCCCATTTGCAGCAACGGGTCGAAGTTTTCGAATTCAAGTATTGATTTGTTGTATTCGGCGATGCGCGCCCGCGCGATGTATTTTAACGTAGTTCCGACGGACATCTTCCCCGGTATGAAAGGCAGGCTGTCGAAGCGGTGGGCAAGCGGCACGGTGCCTATCCCGTCAACGTTTCCCAAGAAACTGATGTTTGGAATAATCAAACTTTTGTTCATTTTAAAACTCAGGTCGGCCTGCGAGAATATGCCTATGCCCCACGACAGGAAGCCGGGGCCTGAAAGAAAACCGGTGTTGGGAAAGCCGAGGCGGATGCGCGGCTGGTACTTTGTTATACTGGTGTTTATTTCGTCAAGAAGGCTTACTTTGTCGGCATGTGGAAGGCTGTCGAAGTTTTCCAGATTGTCACGGTTTTTGTCGTAGAAGTTGTAGAAACTGAAGATGTCGTCGCCGATATTTATGGGAAGCTCGAATATGGTAAGCTGGCCGGAACGGCGTTGCGTAATGCCCGCAGGGTTGTAGAAGATCGCATTTTGATCGTCGGCAAGCCCGACGAACGCTCCGCCCATCGCAAGAGGGCGCACTCCGCGGATAAATACGGGAGGTTCGGCACAATCCAGCGGCGCGGCAGCGGCAATGGAGCAAAGGCACGCCGCCATCAGCAGGAACATGTGTTTTTTCATCTGGCTCTCCTATAGATGGATGGTCTGTTTAAATATAATCTATGTTGATGTCCAGCGTGATTCCGGACTCGTCCTTGAATTCTTCGAACAAATCGTTTATGTCCTGACGCACGTTTGCTATGGCCGACTCGTTTGTTATCCCGAGCGCGACGGCCACCGTATTGAACCTGTGGTAAGCGCGGATAATGTCCTTGCCGACTTCCGTCGCAAGTTCGATGTTTTGCTCCGTTACGAGCACGTTGTAGTCGGTGTCGAATGAAATGCCGGAGTTTTGCACGCGTATGGCGGCGCGCAGGATGTAGCACAGGCCGAGGTTCAGGTTTACGTCCGCGTTGTTGGGGCTGATTGTGCCGTCGGATGTGCCGCGCACGATTTTTTCGAGTTTAGGTATAATGTCGTCGAGGGCAGAGCTTAGGGCGTCAAGTTTCGCCACTATAGCATCAGGAAGAAGGTTGCTTGCCTGCTGTGGTGAGCCGTATGCCATGGCGGATAAAGCCGGGGCAAGCCGCGCCGGGGCGCTTTCCTGTTCGCGTATCAGGTTTGCTACAAGTTCGCCAATGTCAAGGCCGGCATCGGCAAGCTTGGCGGCCGAGTAGCCGTACAACGCTTCCGCATTCGAAGGTTCAGTTTCGAGTATCTTTGAGTAACAAGTGATCGCCGTCGCATAATCCTTGTTTTGAAGCGCCGCGTAGGCGTCCGCTTCCAGCGAGCGCGTATCGGTGCTTTCACCGGCTCTGTGCGCCGAAGAAAAAATGTTGCTTCTCCCGCAGCCCGAAACCGTTAACGATAGTGCAGCCAGTGGAACGAGCAGCATCAAAGAAATTCTACGCATACCTGCCTCCTTCTCTTCCGTGTGGTGTCTCTTTAGCGTTTAGAAGTTGGCGTCGTCATTGCGAGCCCAAAGGGCGCGGCAATCTCGCTTTTCATCAGAAGTAACGTCGTGATTGCTTCGCTCTCGCTCGCAATGACCTCAAACTGCTAAAGAGACACTCCGGGCGTAATCCGCCACAATTATAGCAGCAAAGCGCCCTTCTTGCTATGGGTTTTTATGTGCCTTCCTGCCAGGATGAAAGGTATTTTTTCTGTTCCGGGGTCAGCGTGTCTATGGCAATTTCCATGGCTTTCAGTTTAAGACGCGCGATCTCCTTGTCAATTGGCTCGGGAACGGAATAAACCTTATTTTGCAGCTCGTCGTGCTTTTCAATCATGAATTCTGCGGCCAGCGCCTGGTTTGCAAATGACATGTCCATAACGCTTGCGGGATGGCCTTCGGCGGCGGCCAGGTTTATAAGACGGCCTTCGCCGAGCAGGTATATCTTCTTATTTCCCTGAATGGTATATTCTTCGACGAACTCGCGAACCTCGCGCACGGACGTGCTGATCTTTTTGAGCCCGGCGATGTTGATCTCGACGTTGAAATGTCCGGAGTTGCATACGATAGCGCCGCTTTTCATCGCTTTGAAGTGCTGGGTGTCAATTACATTTATATCACCGGTAAGCGTTATAAATACATCGCCGCTGCGGGCGGCTTTTGCCATAGGCATAACCGCGTATCCGTCCATGGATGCCTCGAGGGCTTTCATGGGATCTATTTCGGTTACAACTACCTGTGCGCCCATTCCCCTGGCGCGCGAGGCAACGCCGCGGCCACACCAGCCGTAGCCGGCGACAACCACGGTTTTGCCTGCAAGAAGTACGTTCGTTGCGCGGATTATTCCGTCAATGGTGGATTGTCCCGTGCCGTAACGGTTATCGAACAGGTGCTTGGTAAGCGCATCGTTTACCGCGATGATGGGATATGCAAGCACTTTGTCATTTTCCATGGCGCGAAGCCGGATAACGCCGGTGGTGGTTTCCTCCGTGCCGCCGATGATACTTGCGATAAGTTCTTTCCGTTTGGAAAGTATCGTCGAAACAAGGTCTGCTCCGTCATCCATGGTAATCTGCGGCTTAAACTCAAGCGCCGCGTCAATATGGCGGTAATAGGTTTTGTTGTCCTCTCCCTTGATGGCAAAGGTAGGAATGCCGTAGTGCTTTACCAAAGCTGCCGCCACGTCATCCTGGGTGGAAAGAGGGTTCGACGCGCACAGCCTTACGTCCGCCCCTCCGCTTTTAAGCGCAATGGCCAGGTTCGCCGTTTCGGTCGTTACGTGCAGGCAGCAGGCCATGCGAATGCCTTTAAGCGGTTTCTGTTTCGAGAAGCGTTCGCGGATTTGTCGCAGCACGGGCATCTCGCGTTCAGCCCACTCTATGCGGCTTTTACCTTTTGCGGCAAGTTTCATATCTTTCACGTCGGATTTCATTATGTTATCCTCTCATTATTGCTTGATTTATATTCCGGCGTCCTTGCGAAGCGCGGGAACCACGTTTAGTTTTTCCCACGTAAAGCCTTCCTCGTTTCTGCCGAAGTGGCCGTAGGATGCGGTGTTGCGGTAAATAGGCCTGCGGAGCTTCAGGTATTCGATAAGGCCGCGCGGGGTAAGCGGGAAATGCTTTACCACTAGCCGCGTGATTTCCTTCTCGGGAAGCTTCCCGGTATGGTGGGTGTCTATCATTACGGATACCGGTTCTGCAACGCCGATGGCGTAAGCAAGCTGCACCGTGCATTTGTCGGCCAGGCCTGCGCCGACGACGTTTTTGGCTATGTGGCGAGCCATGTAGCAGGCGCTGCGGTCAACCTTCGTCGGATCCTTGCCGGAGAACGCGCCGCCGCCGTGCGGGGCCATTCCGCCGTATGTATCAACTATGATTTTGCGTCCCGTCATGCCTGTGTCGGATTGCGGGCCGCCTATGACGAACTTGCCGGTCGGGTTAATGAAGTATTTTGTTTTCTTGTCAATCCATTTGCCGACTATGGGTTTGACTACCTTCTCGATAATCTCTTCCCGCGCCTTCGTGGTTATCTTTTTCCCCGAACGGTCGAGTATTTCTTCGGTATGCTGGGTCGAGATGACTACGGTTTCAACGCGCACCGGTTCGCCGTCGCGGTATTCGACAGTAACCTGGGATTTGCCGTCCGGCCCGAGGTATTTGAGGCCGTTTTTCTTTCTTACGTCCGCAAGCTTGCGGGTCAGTCTATGGGCAAGCATTATGGGAAGCGGCATAAGTTCCGGTGTTTCCTTGCAGGCATAGCCAACCATTAATCCCTGGTCGCCCGCTCCGCCGGTGTCCACGCCCTGAGCGATGTCCGCCGATTGGCAATGAATGGCATTTAGTATTGCGCACGTTTCGTAATCGAAGCCGTACTTGGGATCGGAGTAGCCGATGTCTTTTATCAGGTCGCGGGT
>MGVF01000001.1 GCA_001800355.1 Elusimicrobia bacterium RIFOXYA2_FULL_50_26 | reverse complement strand
GCCGCGCATAAACGGCGTATCAATAGATTTTTCCGGCCTGGAACGGCAACCGGGCGACGAGCCGCCCGCGCCGTTTTCACATTTCACCGACACCGCCGCCTGGCAAAAAACAAAACGACAACTCCCCTGCTGGCTTACTTACACAAACACCGAAACCCACCGGATTATCCGCGACAACCTCGGCCGTTCACCGTTGTATTGCGGGCTAATAAAAAGCACGGGGCCACGCTATTGCCCGTCAATAGAGGACAAGGTTGTCCGCTTTTCGCAACGGGAACGCCACCAGGTGTTCCTTGAGCCGGAAGGATATGAGACGCGGGAGTTTTACGCAAACGGCATATCCACCAGCTTGCCGCACGATGTTCAACAAGCCATGGTTCATTCCATAAAAGGCCTTGAAAACGCAAAGATAATGCGCTATGGTTATGCAATAGAATATGATTACTGCCCACCCACGCAATTATATCCGACGCTCGAAACAAAAACAGTGGAAAATCTTTTCCTTGCCGGGCAGGTTAACGGGACGACCGGTTACGAAGAGGCGGCCGGGCAGGGGCTTATGGCCGGCATAAACGCGGCTCATAAACTGCAAAACGCGCCCGCCTTTGTTTTGCGACGGGACGAGGCTTACCTGGGCGTGCTTATTGACGATCTTGTAACAAAAGGAGTTGATGAGCCTTACCGCATGTTCACGGCGCGCGCGGAGTACAGGCTTATGCTTCGCAGCGACAACGCGGACCTTCGCCTTATGGAATACGGCCGGCGGCTGGGGCTTATCCCCGAAGCGTTCTTCCGACGTTTTGAGGCATACCGCGCCGCCCTTGCGGAATATACCGCGAAGGAAAACATTACTGTTTCCGACGATGAATTGTCGCCCTGGAACCATGCGCGCGTGCGCCGCCAGGCGGAGTTTGAAAGCAAGTACGCAGGCTACATAGCCCGCCAGACGGTAGAAGCCGGGAAGCTGCGTAAAATGGAAAACAAAACAATACCCGCATCGGTTGACTACGGCAGCATACCCGGACTCTCGACCGAAACCAGGGAAAAATTTCGGAAGGTGCGCCCCTTGACGCTGGGACAGGCCGCGCGCATCTCCGGCGTAACACCCGCGGACGTGGCGTTGCTTTCAATCCACCTTAAAAATTTAAAAAACCACATAGGATAAAATAACATGGATACCATAAACGTTCTGGGGCTTGTCGCGGGGGCGCTTTGCACCGCTTCCTTCCTGCCGCAGGTGATAAAAATCCGCAAAAGCAAATCGGCAAAGGATATTTCGCTGGGCATGTTCGTCGTGTTCTGCATCGGGGTATCGTTATGGGCGGTATACGGCATAATGGTAAAAAGCATTCCGATAATCGTGGCTAACAGCGCGACGCTCTTTCTCTCCGCCCTGATACTTGCGATGAAGATTAAATATAAATAGCGAGCGCAAAAGGATGCAAAAATGATATCAAGTGATAAAATAAAAGAAATCGCCGATAAAATCGTAAATGTAATCCACCCCGAAAAAATAATTCTTTTTGGTTCATATGCATACGGAAAACCGACAGAAAACAGCGATCTCGACATACTTGTAATTGTACGGGATAGTTCCGAACCCAGGCACAGGAGGGCGCGGACTATCCGGAAAAATTTATGGGAATTGCCGGTTATTCCGAAAGATATTATAGTTTACACCGAGGGAGAAATTGAAGAATGGATCAACGTCAAAGAAGCATTCATAACACAAGTTGTTAAAAAAGGGAAAGTCTTGTATGAAAACAAAAACAGAACTCATTAGTGCATGGCTGGATAAAGCACAGAAAGACCTGCTTTCTGCCATACATGAATCAACATTTACCGATAGTGTACTGGAAAGCATTTGTTTTCACTGCCAGCAGGCGGTTGAAAAATTTTTAAAGGCATACCTGATTTTTCTGGGGATAGAGTTTAGTAAAACGCACGAAATCGGCGAGTTGATAACATTATGCGAGCAAAAGGATCATGCTATTTCAATGGTTAAGGAAGAGGCCGACCAGCTTACGGATTATTCGGTTGATATACGTTATCCCGACTCAACGCTATTCATAGATGTAAATGAAGCTAAAGAGGCAATTAACATCGCGATGAAGGTAAAAGAATACGTCCTGAGTAAAATTGCGCCACAAGATCATTAATTCTGGAAAGAATCTAAAATGGTGCCATTTTGCGTCAAAAATTCTTATTGCCGTCATTCCGGCGAAAGCCGGAATCTAGATTTTCTGTCGAGGCTGGATGCCGGATTAAGGCTCTCCGGCATGACGGTCACGGCTAAAAGGCAATTGCGATATAGCCTGTTCGCTCGCTATGACCTCAAACTGCTAAAGAGACACCTAAAATGAACGTAACGGACACTTATTACGATGAACTAAAACGGTTTGCGCTGGGCGAGGGGATGGCGTTGTTCGGGGTGGCTGATGTCAGCGGCAAAGGCGATAAATTTCTGCTGCCGCCGGCGGTGTCGGGCGCGTTGAGCCGGGGCATATCCATCGGTTACAGGCTTTCCGGCATGGCGCTTGAAACAATCGAGGGCGCGCCCAACCAGATTTACTATTTCCATTACCAGCGGGTGAATATACTGCTGGATCAGACGGCGCTGAAACTATGCGGGCTGATACATTCAAAAGGTTACAACGCGCTGCCCGTGCCGGCTTCGCAGGTGATTGACTGGGAGCGCCAGCTTGGCACGGTTTCGCATCGCGAGGTGGCGCGGCTGGCGGGGCTGGGTTGGTACGGTAGAAATAACCTGCTGGTGAATGCGCGTTTCGGCAGCCAGGTGCGTTATGCGACTATACTGACGGACATGCCGCTTGCCTGCGACGCGCCCACGGACGAGTCATGCGGCACATGCCGCGCCTGCTTAAGCTCATGTCCGGCAAACGCCATCGGCGATAACGAGTTTAAGCTTGCGTTATGCCGCGACAAACTTAAAGAGTTTACGAAAATTCAGAAAATCGGCCAGATGATCTGCGGCGTCTGCGTAAAAGCGTGCCGCGGCAGCGGAAAATAGCATGCAAACCATGGAAACAACCGGACTTACCGCTGAACTTTGGCAACGGTGGCGCGATTTCGCAAGCGAGAAACTGGGCGTAACGCTTGATGAAGAAGCGTTGCGGCGCTTTGAAACGTTTGCCCGCGCGCTTATCGAGTGGAACGCTAAAATGAACCTCGTATCGGTACGTTCCGCCGAAGAGATTCTGTGGCGCCATTTCGCCGATTCGCTTGCCTGCGTGCGGCTGATTGAAAAATGTGTTCCGTCGGCGTCCCTGTCCATAGCCGACATAGGTTCCGGCGCGGGGCTGCCCGGACTTCCCGTTAAAATTGCGCGCCCCGCCTGGCGTTTAACCCTTATCGAGTCTATCACAAAGAAATGTTCATTTATTGAACATGCCCGCGAAACGCTGGGGCTTGAAGGCATTGAGATAATAAACAACCGCGTGGAAAACGTGGCGCAGGATAAAGGCTTTCGCGGCCGATTCGACGCCGTGCTTTCGCGCGCCGTAACAAAACTTTCCCCCAACCTTGAGCTGGCGCTGCCGTTGTTGCGTAGTGGGGGCCATGCATTGATATTCAAGACGCGCGCAACCGCGGACGAACATCCGGCGGCAAAAAATGCGCTTGAGATTCTAAAAGGAAAACTGGCGGATACCTTCTACTACGACCTTCCCGGATCGAAAGAATCCTACGCGATATTGTGTTTTGAAAAAACGGGCGACACCCCGCCGGCCTACCCGCGCCGCGCCGGCGTGCCCGAAAAAAAGCCTTTATAGGAGCATCCCATGCTTGAGCAGGAACTGGTTAATCATCTTATAAAGACGTTCCATCTTGCGGTCACCTACTTGCGCATCTACCCCCCAACCAGCCAGCTTGTTGTAACAACGCTTGATTCGTTCTCGAAATCGGTCCAGGGCCTGGCCGAAAAAAACAATACGCTTACATTCAGCGAACTTTCCGGCAAACTGCTTGTTGACGGTAAGGAATCCGATACCCGCGAGATACAGCTCATCGGCGCAATAATACTTAAATTATTTACGCAGCGAAAGATACAAAGCATAACCTTCCGCTCCGGCATAACAACCGAAGAGATGACGGATTTTTTTACCGCGCTCATGCGCAAGCGGCGCGACGAGCTGCCCGAATTTCCTCATATCGCGCTCGACCAGACGGTCTACGTTGCCATGGTCAAGGGCGAGGAAGCGGTGGTAAAAATATCGGAGATGGTGCAGAATTCCGGCGGTGATATCGCGGGGCTTATAACGTCTTTGCGCGAATCTTACGACCTTATTGACCAGTTTCCGGACCCGGCCATGCGCAACCAGATGCAGGATCATCTTGCGCAGGAACTGGCAAAACAGGATCCCTCGGCGCTAAGAGATATATTTGACCGGGAACTCCCAAAAAAAATTGAGGAGTCCGGCTTGAAAAGACGATTGCTTGGAGCATTGTCACAGGAAAAGATACAGTCCATTTTCGGCGAGATTTCAACCTGGTACGATGAGATCCGGCGCAATGAATCATCCGATTTCGCGGCCGTCGAACAGCTGGAAAAACTAAAGAACTTCATGCAGGCCATATTAAGCGCGCCGGCGGCCAAGGAGGTTCCGCGCCAGTTTTTCGAGGAGATGCTGCGCAAGGGACTGTTGAGCCAGATCCCCGAGTGGCTCGCGGCCGCGCCCAGGCAGCCGGAAACTGTTTTCGACATCGAGCGGCTTATCGAAAAACCGGCGGCCGAGCTTGTTGCCAAGGAAATTCTCGACAGCCTGCCGCAACTGGTGGAGAAATTGTGCCAGGTTGAGTACAACGAGCTGCTGGGCAAATTCATTGACAAGCTGCTTGAGAACCTTTCAAATCCCGCGGCCACGGTGCGGCTGCCGGCCGTAAACGGCATAGCGTCAATCTACGACGTGCTGTCGGCTCACGGCAAGGAAAATTTCCTTCGCTACATGGAGCTGCCCCTGCTTGAGGCGGCGCGCAAGGAAACATCCACCGAGGTCAACTTCTACCTTATGGAGCTTCTGAGGCTGCGCGCCCGGCAGAACGTTTTATACGGGGAATACGACCTGGCGCAACGCATCATTGACGTGTTCTACCAGTTGATGGCGCCGCTGGTAACGCCTGACGAGGGTATACGCTCAAACACCTCAAAATCGTTTGCAAAACTGATACCTGAAATTATCGGCGTGCTGGTGGCCGATCTGAAAACCGACAACGAGAAAAAACGGTTCGGCAGTATGCAGATACTCTCGAAACTGGGCAAGGAAGCGATTGAGGCGCTTGTGCGCGTGATCAAGGAAAGCGACGAGCTGCGCAACAGGAAGCTTGCCGCGCTTGCAATTAAGAATATGGGCGAGGATGCAAAGAAGCGTTTCAGCGAGGAGTTAAACCTGGGGCTTACCGCGGACGAAATCCGGCGGGTTATTGACGTGCTTGGCGACATAGCGCCCGGTAACGTTACCGATCAGCTTGCAACACTTATCCGCTACCCGGATGCTGCCATAAAAAAAGAAATCATGCGCTATCTTTCCCGCTACCCTTCCGGCCAGTCAAAAGTGCTTCTAATCGAGCAATTGAAGGATAAGGATGAGAAGGTGGCGGGCGAGGCTATCCGCCTTCTGGGAGAAGTTAAATGCCGCGAGGCGGTGCCGGCATTGGTTAAATTGTTGTCGGCGATGCGCGTGCCGTTAAGCTTGCAGGAAGAAATCTGCGTTGCTTTGGGTGTTATAGGAGACAGCGCCGCCGTGCCTGCGCTGATAGCCAAATTAAACCGCAAAATGTCGTGGTTTTCACGCCGGGATACCAGTATAGAACGCGTGCGAATGCGCGCCGCCTGGAGCCTGCGAAAGTTCACAGGCAAAGAAGTAGAACACGCGCTGGAAAAAGCCGCCTCCGACAAAGCCACCCCCATCTCCCTGACCGCCAAAGAATCCCTCTCCACCCTTAGGGGACGGAGTTAGGTGATTAGGTATTGAAATAATACACGGCAATGCTTCGACGATAGGATACTGCCATTGAACGCGAATACCTAATCACCTAACTCCGTCCCCTATATTATTGCACCTGTAATTTTTTGGGGGAGAGGACTGGTTTTGTGTAATATGGGGGGGTAAGTTTCCATGTGCCGTGGGATGAACCCATGTAAATCTCGCCGGAGTGGGGGTTTACCGACAGCGACCACGGCGTAAATTCAGGGCCGAGCTTCCCCGTAATGTTTTCCCATGTCGCGCCATAATCCTGCGATCGAAAAACCCCGTTGGAATGCCCCTGCCACGAGCACCACTTGCCGGCGTAAATTATGTTGGGATACCTTTGGTCAACCGTTATATAACGTGTGTTAAGCGACGAAAACCAGTCTCTTTCAAGGCCGTCGGCATCCGTTTTTGTTGTCCATGCGCTGCCGTCCCATATACATACGCCGACTGAACAGGCTGCGTAAATATGATCCTCATTGCCGGGGTCAACCGCCATCTCGCTTACAGTGGCCGCAAGGGGCGCGGTTAACCCGGTCCACGTTGCCCCGCCGTCACCGGACTTGTAAATTACGGATGTTGTGATTTTTTCAACCGCATAAACGATATCGCCGTTGGCCGGGTAGACCGCCGCAACTTTCTTAGATAATTTCTCCCACGTGGCGCCCCCGTCGAAACTTTTGAAGCACCCTGCGTAAACTATTGAAGGATCCTGCGGATGGAATGCAATAAACTTGTAACTATCCTCGGTGCTGTTGCCGTATTTATCAACCGGTATCTGCGTCCACGACTCGCCCTCGTTATTCGTTACCGCAAGAACCTGCTTATCCCATCCGCCGACGGCGGTAACTATCCTCTGCGATCCGGCTACCGGCTCAAGCGCGCCGGCCGGCGTTGTCATGGCGCCGCTGTAGCGCGGGATCTTAAGCGTTCTAAACGTCTGGCCGCCGTCAGTTGTGAGCATGGGGCCGTAATCAATAAGGAATATGACAAAGCGTTCGGGATCGTTGACGTCCCAGCCGAACGATGTGGCCCCGGCGCCCGCCCTGCCGCCGCTATAACCATCGCCGGAATACAACCATGTCGCGCCACCGTCCGTTGTATTTATGGGAACACCCGATCCGGTGCCGCGCGCAAACGAAACGTTCGCAAGCGAGGGGTGCGGAGCGATGGGCGTCCCCCAATATGCGCCGGAATCATTGCTGTCGTGAAGATCGCCGGTGAGGTTTGCAAGGTCAATCCCTGAAGGCTTAACCCAGTTTTCGCCGCCGTCGGAAGAATAATAGGGCTGCCTGACGCCGGTTAGATAAAATGATACGTACAACCGCATCGGATCTACGGGGCTTATGGCGCAACAGGTTGTCTGCTTTCCGTTCGCAAGCGTGGCGGTCAGCCCCTTATTCTTAGGCACAAATGTGGCGCCGCCGTCGGTAGATTTATAAATGCCGTACCCGCCGGCTGAAACGTATATGATGCGCGGATCGCTATTGTTTATCGCAATTGCGCGCGGGACGCTTGAGCTTACGTCCGGAAGGGGCAGGCCGGCTCCTGAGCGAACGGCAGAAACGCCCGTGCCGCTGTCGTGAAGGACGAAAAATCCGTTTTCGGAGACAAAATACAACCGTGCCGCATCGGCGGGGTCTACCTTTATATCCAGCACCATTGCATCGGTTGAAACGGAAAGCGATGCCCATGAGCTGCCGTTATCGTCGGAACGCAGTATACCGTCCACATGGGTGCCGGCGTACACCGTGCCGGCGGGTGTAAAGCTGAAATTGACGCCGCCTTTCATATTGTCCGTGCGGTAAAATTTCGTAGGTTTTACTATTTCCCAGCTCTGCCCGCCGTTCGTTGTGCGGTAGATGCCCTCCGCCGGCGATACCGTGGTGTTGTGATTTGAACCCGCCACAAAAACAAGATTCTCGTCCACCGGGCTTACCGCCAGCGAAACGCCCCCGTTGGCGAAAAAACCATTGTTCTTCATCTGCCACGTTTCCCCGGCGTCAATGCTTTTCCAAACCTGCGAAGTGTCGCTACATATATATATCACGTCCGGGTTGGACGGTGCGTAACTTATGCCCCATATCATCTGCATACCTTCCCCGCCGGGCAGGCCGGCATCCCTCATCGCGGCGGTGCGCAGCGGCACCGGCACCCATGACGCGAATGCAGGCAAAGCGGAAAATATGACAGAGAAAAGCAGGATGGCCGCGGCGCGCGGGTTTAGAGTTTCACGGATTTCAGGGAACACAACCGCCTCCTGAATATTTTTGGAACACCGTCGGCACAGATCCATGCGGACGCGCCGTGGCGAGCGATTACGGAAATATGGTTATCCGATCCGCTGAAATTTGCAAACGTGTATATACCCGCAACGGAAAAACCGTCCTTGTTTACCTTAAAGAGCCTGCCGGTTTTCGAATCAGGTATGTAGAAATATCCCTTGTACTCGAACATACTTTTCGGGTTTACAACCGGGCTGTCATAGGAAGCCAGAACGCCCAACGATGAAGATATGTCGTGTTTATAAATCCTGCTTTGCTGGAAATCAATTGACCACAGGAATCTGCCGTCGAAATAAAGCCCCGCGGGGCTTGGCCCGGGGCTTGGAAACGCCTCAAGCACGGAAAGCGCCGGATCGGCGGAATGCTTGTATATCTTCTGATCGAAGGAGCTGCACGTCCAGATGTTTTTACCGTCGAACGCAAGCCCGGAAGGCGTCGTGTTAGCCGATTCGTATTTCGCTTCAACGCCAAGCTTTTCATCCGCGGAATGCCTGTATATGATGCCCGTCATCCAGTCTGCAACCATCAGTTTTTTCCCGTCGAAACATAACGCGGCGGGGTTCGAATAAGGTATGGAAAATTCGGCATCCGGCGCCGCCCGGCAGGTCAGCAGCCATGCGCCCACCGCTGCCGCGAACAACCCTGCGGCCCCGGCGGCGAAAAACATTACGCGGCGGCTGCGTGATTGTTTTTTATCATCGGCAACCGTCCCGGGCGCGGCTGCGGCGGCTGCCGCGGGCGCGACAACACCGCCCGCTTTTTGCTGCTGTCCCAGCGCCTTGCGCACCAGCGCAAGAAAATCGTCAATCTTAAACGGTTTTGAAATGTATTCGAAACCGCCCTGTTTTACCAACTCTGCGGCGGCATCCACGTCCCCGAATCCGGAAAGTATAACCACTGGAAGCTGCGGTTTTATTCTTTTCAGGCCCGCGAGGATTTCGCCGCCGTCCATATCCGGCAGGCGTATGTCCATCAGCGCAAGATCCGGGCTTTCCTTCCTGCAAATCTCAAACGCCTGGATGCCTTCATCGGCGGAAAAAACATCGTGCCCCTGTGGAACCAGGATTTTGGTTATCACCTGGCGCATCCCCGCCTCATCGTCAATAATAATTATTTTTGCCATAATTCCTTAAGACAGTTATCAGTTAACAGTGAATGTTAGAGGCTTTTTATGCCGGCCTGTCTCGATTCCTCTCCCCGCCGGGGAGAGGATCAAGGTGAGGGGGAGCCAAATGTTCTATTCCCGACGATTTTCCCCTCATCCTGGCCTTCTCCCCGGCGGGGAGAAGGAACTTATGGTTAACTGTTTACTGTTGCGCCGGGTCAAGCAGGAGGTTTATTGAGACGGTTGTTCCTTTTCCTTTGACGCTTTCGGCGGTCAACGTGCCGCGGTGCAGGTCTATCACGCGTTTTGCAACCGTAATCCCCAGCCCCTTGTGGCCTTTTTTAGACGAAAAATATGGCTGGAATATCTTTTTTAGATGCGCTTCCGATACCCCGCAGCCGGTGTCGCTTATGCTTACCCCTATAATGCCTTTTACGGCATCAAAAAATGTAGACACCGTTATATGCCCGCCCTGGGGCATGGCCTCAATGGAATTCTGCAGTATATGGGCGAATGCCTCGCTGAACAATTTCCTGTCGCACGAAAACACCGGAACGTTGGCGCCGAAATTTCTGGTAACCGCGATATTCTGCGCCTTGAGTTTGTTGTCGAGAGAGCGCAAGCACGCCTCAAGCAGGTCGCTCATGGAAAGCGATTCTATGCTCATCTCGGGTATACGCGCGAGGCTCAGGAATTCCTCGATTGATTTTAACATCTCCTGCGCATTCTGGTCTACCACGTTAAGCTGGTCCTTTAACTCGTTCTCCATCTGGTAGTTTGCCAGGCACAACTGCACGGTGCCGGACATGATGCCCAGATAATTACGCACCCTGTGGGCGAAACCGCGTCCCAAGTCTTCAAGAATCGTGAAATGTTCCTGCTCGCGCTCCTTAAGATTTGTCAATTGCTGGGACATCTGCGAACTCATGCCGCCCACTTCGCTTTCCACCTTCCGCCATTTTTCCTTCTCGGCGACAAAAGTCTTTTCCCTGGACTCAAGATCCCGGCTGACCGCGTTTTTCTCGGCCTCCAGCTTCTCCAGCCTGCGCCTTGATTCCTCTTCGGTTTTTTTAAGCTCTTCCTTGAGATCCTGCAACTGTTTTTCCATAAGCCCGCGCGCTATGCCGTACTCGGGCTGCATGGCGGCGCCAACGGCCTGCGCCGGAAAACCGCCGTCGGCAAACCCAAGCTGAACTTTAAGCTTTTTATTCTCTTCCTCTATGGCTTTGAGCCGCGTTTCCCACTGCGCCTTCGTTCTTTCAAGCACAGCTTCCACTTCTTTCGTTTTTACGCGGTCTTCCAGCAGCAGTTTTTCCTGCTGCCAGCGCCGTTCAAGATCTTTCAGTTTTAAATCCAATTCCCTGATAGCCATTTCGTGAGTTTGCGCCTTTTGCTGCAAATCCTTCTTTTCGCCTTCCTTTATCTCGAGTTTACGCTCCCAGAGCATAAGCTCTTCGTCGTAACGCCGCTTCCAGAAATCGGCCACCGATATGGCGTCAACCACCTGCATCATATCGGGATCGGCGGGCGTTTCCTGCTGCATCTTTTTTAGTTCTTCTTCAACCCAATCCCAAGAATCTTCCATGATATACCTCTTAACTTCCCCCCTCACCTTTAATCCTCTCCCCGACGGGGAGAGGAGAGAACTGAACACACCCTCGCCCCTTCGGGGAGAGGGCAGGGTGAGGGGGATTCTATTCGTTACATTACGGTATGGTTATTTCCTGGCCCGGCGAAAGCTGGCCGCCGGCGGCCTTGCTCTTGTTTGCCTCGTATATTTCCTTCCAGCGTCCTGCATCATTATAGTATTTACGGGCGATGCTCTGCAAGTTTTCGCCCTTCTGCACAAGATGGGTGCGCGGGCCGCTCCGTTTTTCCTTTACAGCCGCAGGTTGCGCTTCCTTTGCCGCCGGCGGGCGCCTGGTTTCCGGCGAGGGCATGACAGGTATAACCTTTATCTGGACAGGTTCCGGCAAGGGCGGCGCGGCGGAAGGAACAGGGACGGCAACCTCAACCGGCGCAACGATTCTAACGGGCACAACTTCCGGCGCGGCGCCGGCAGCCACCGGTGTTTCACTATGCGATAACGGCGGTATTATAAGAACCTGCCCGGGCTTTAATACGCCACCGCGGCCTACGCTTTCCTTGTTTACCTGATAAATCTCGTTCCAGTATTTCTCATCGCGGTAATAGCGCTGCGCGATGGACTGCAACGTTTCGCCGCGCTGCACAATATGGCTTGTCTCTTTTCTTTCCTTCACGTCCGGCGAATCGGACGGCGCCGTGGAACGCGGCTCGCGCGCCCCGGCTTTCGCGGCCTTAATGCGTTCTCGTATGCGCGAGGTTGCCTCTTCGATCAATACCTCTTCCAGTTTCTTTTTTTCGGCCTCCGTCTCGGCAAGAGTATCTTTCAGGCCTGAAATCTCGTCCTGCAACCGGGCATAGTAATACTCAAGGCTGCCCGGTTCAAGCTCCTCGCGCAACGTGCGGCCAAAACGATATATGAAACTTATGCGGTGCGAGCCTGCGGTGTCCCTTATACCCGTAAGCGGAAGCTGGCAGGCGTAATCGAAACGCACCGCCGAAAGATTCACGGAAAACCCGGCGCTTGCGCCCGCGAAATTTCTTCCTCCCAGCGACAAGCCCGTGCGAATGCCGACAAAATTTTTAAACCATTTCTCGACGCCGGCGGCGCCATACCAGTTTGAACCGCGGCAGATACCGTCAACATCCCATTTTATGTCTTTCTGCCGCCAGCCCAGCCCCACCCTTGCCGTGGCGCGAATACGATCCGGGGAACTAAGCCCCATGTCCGGCTGATTCAAATCGCTGCCGGACGCGCCGATGAAAAAACGCGGCGAGATGTTGTATAATACGCCTGCGTCAAAACTGTAATTTTGGACGCTGCTTTTTGCGCCGTAATCGAATACCGGGCTGCGCTCCATGTATGAATCAATGGTATATTTTTCCTGCAACATCTTCACGTTGCAACCCCAGGCCAGTTTCCCGTGCGATTTTCCGAATCCGACGTAGTATGCTGATTCCTGGTAGTAACCCTGAAGCGCGAAACTCTGCCAGGCGGCGCATACGGTTCCGACGTGCGTGCTGACCGTTTTAAACTCCGTTTTTTGAGAGCCGGTGGATAACTCCACGGATTCCGGCGCCGACGTTGAAACGGCAACGGCAACCTCAACCCTTTTGGATGAAAATATAGGCACCACACCGGCAACGAACGAGCGTGATAAATCCGAGCGGTCGCTTAAGCCGACCCATAGCTTGCCGTACTCGCTTGCTATCTGTCCCTGGCGCACGTGGCCGAGGCCTGCCGGGTTGTAATAAAAACCGAAGGCGTCGTCGGCCAATGCGGTAAACGCGTTCCCCATGCCTGCGGAACGCGCGCCGGCGCCAAGGTCGTCGAACGCGGCGTATGCGGCAAGAGGCGCGTGCAATAAAATCCCGGCTGCGCATAATAAGCCCGCACAAAATTTTTGACTGGTATTCATATTTTAACTCCATCCATTAACTCCCCCTCACCTTTAGTCCTCTCCCCGACGGGGAGAGGAAAGAATTGAGCATGTCCTCGTCCCACCTTAACCCTCGCCCCTTCGGGGAGAGGGCAGGGTGAGGGGGTTACCTTGCTACCATTATGGTGCCGTTGATGATTTTCTTCTGCGACTCAACCTGGTAGATGTACACGCCCGCGGGCGCGTCGTTACCTTCCCAGGAAAGTATAACCGTAAGCTCGGTCGCATCGTTTAACGCCGCAAGCTCTGCGATAAACTCGCCCTTCAGGTCATATATCTTGCCAGTTATCTTATCGCCTTCGGGGTTATCAACGTAAAAATACATTTTGTTATATGGCGCCACCCCCGGCGTAAACACCTTGGCGGGATAAGTGCCGGCCAGCCCGAAACCGGCCGCGCGGCTTACCTGGCGCACCTGGTAATTGCCGGGCATTGCGGCCTTTATAATAATCTTTTTCCTCGCTTCGTCCATGTAACCCGCCACGCGAATGTATTCCACGCCGTTATCCCAGAACACGGCCAGCTCACCCTGCGAAAACGCCGCGGGCGCGGCCGAGACAGGTGAAATCGAACGATAACCGAACTGCACGGTAAGCGGCACGGCAAAAGTATAATTGGCAATTGTCTCCTTGCGGCAATCTTCCACCTTTAAATCATAGGAGCGCAGGATTCTGCCCTGCTCATGTTCCGTCTTTCTCTCAAGCTGCACCGCAAGGTCCTTATTCCAGGGATTGTTGGCTGCAAGCAGGCTGCCGGCTATCTCGCCGGGCAGCTCGGCAACGGCCTCCCTGTCCGACGAAAGAAGCGTTAGCATCTCGGGCGAAAGCGAGTCTATGATCATCGAGATATCGCTTTCTATACCGGACTCGTCCACGGCCTTGAGAAGGAAATAGAACTTGCCTCCCTGCACGGTCGAATCCGTCCATGTAAGCGTACCTGAGCCGACAAACGCCAGCGGCGCCGCCGCCGTAACGGTCTCGGTGGAAACGGAAAGCAGGCGATAAATATTGTAGCCCGCAAGATCTTCGATGGCTGTCGAATCCGTGTTCATGGTAACCGACGACCAGGAAATCGTGAAGCTGCGCTCGTCTGAAGACATTTGGCCGGAAAGCCCCATGGGCGCCACCGGCCTGTTAAGCTCCGGCACAAAGAAACACCACTCCGCGGCTGCTGAGGTTTGGCTGCCCTTGCGGTCAACGGCATCCACTCTCCAGTAATACGTCATGTTTTCGTCCAGCAATTTTACGGGGGTGTAGCTGCGCGACGTGGTAACGGCAGAATCAAGCATAACTGCAAAATCCGCGGACGTTGAAATGTAAAGGTAATACGTTATGATTTCGTTATGGTCGCTGTCGGCCGCCTCTTCCCACGAGAAGGCCGGCGTCTTGGTGTAAACCTGCGCGCCGTTTGAGGGTGATACAAGCCCGAAACTTTGCGGCGGATTGTTCGTCATGGAAATAACGAACACGCCGGTGCTGCTGAAAATAAAACCTGTATCCACCTGCGTAGCCGGCGTACCCTGGTAACCGCTGGCGCGCACCCGCCAATAGTATGTTGTCTGATCCAGCAGGTTGGCAAGCGGCTGGTAAAACGCATCCGTTCCCGTAGGTATCGGCTGCGCGCCCGCGAAATCTGCGTTGGGCGAGATCTCTATGTAATAGCGCACCGAATCTGCGGGGTCGGGATCGAACGGCGTTTCCCAGAAAAACCATGGCCGCACCGTAGTAGAGATCAACACGTTGTAGGCGGGCTCCAGCAGGTTAAAGGATGACGGCAATTCTTTGGACACGTCTGTGTAAAATTTACGCACCTGCGACGAGGTGCGCACCCTGCCGTCCCTGGCGCCGACGGCCTCAACCTTCCAGTAATAGTCCACGTTATCACCCCACAGTATGGGCGCGGTGGTTGTTTGCGTAAGCCCTGAGATGGTAGTGCTTGAGTTTGCAATAAAATCGGATGATATGGAATATATAAGGTTATACAGCACGCCCTCATCAGGATCCGGGTCCGTGGTTGCTTCCCAGTTGAACGTTACCTGTAGCGACGGCTGGCGCGTATCGTTAAGCGGGGAAGAAAGATTAAAAGCATTCGGCGGCTCGCTTGAGGCGTTGACCCGGAAATGCCAGGTGGATGCGCTCATCGTGTAGTTGACGCCGTCCGTGGCCCATACCCGCCACCAGTAAGTTGCGTTTTCCGTCAATGCGGGAAGCGCATAAGACGTGCCGGCAAGCCCCGAGGAAGATGCGTAAGAAGCAAATGAATCATTTGCCGCATAATCAACGCGGTATGTTATGGAGTCGCCCGGGTCGCCATCCGACGATGCGTTCCAGGACAGCGTCGGCGTTGACACATATACAATGAGCGATGAGGCGGGCCCGGCCAGCGTGAACGCCGCGGGCGGGTAATTTAACACATTTATACGCATTCTTCGTGAAGACGAAACGATATAAGCGCCGTCCGAATCCGCGGCGCGCACCCGCCAGAAATATGTGCTGTCTTCCGCAAGATCCTGTTGCAGGCCGTAGGAAAGCCCGCTGATTCCCGAAACGGACGTTGTGGCGGCAGGCGCAAAACCGCCGTCAGTGGAGTAGGAGACCGTGTAGGCTATGCTGTCGCCGTAAGCCGCATCGGCATCGGATGCAGCCTCCCAGGCCAGCGTGGGGCGCGGCGAGGCCGTAATAATATCGTTGTCGAGCGGGCTTACAAGTGAAAATGCCGCGGGCGTTATGTTTGACGGCGCGGCGGCGCATGAGGTGGCTGAAACTATGCTCCAGTTGCCGGCCTCGTCGGCGGCACGAAGCGAAAAATAATGCGTAACGCCATTCGCAAGGCCCGTTATGGTAATTGACTGAGCCGCTCCGGCCGCGGTTGACGTGCTCCAGCTCATGCTCCAGGGATAACTGCCGGCCGCCGCATTCCAGCCGGCCGTATCCACTATCGGCGCACCGCTTGACATGCGCAATTCGTAGCTTCCGTTCAATGCGCCGCCGGAATCATCATCACCCGGCGCCGTCCAGGAAAGCGCAACATGCCGCCAATATGCGACGATGGACAAACTGCTTATCACCCGGGGCGCCGCCACATCCACCTGCGCCCACGATGTTGCGCCGCCGGAAACAGCCGACCAGTTGCCCGCCTCGTCTGCGGCCCACGCCCTGAAATAATACGTGGCGCCGCCCGCAAGGCCGGTAAGCGTCAACGCATTGCCCAGCCCCGGCGCCGTAGACGTTGCAACTTCGACACGGTAATCCGATAACTGGAAAGTTTTGGCCGCGCTGGACCAGTCCACCCGGAATTTCCCGCCGGAAATCGAGCCCGAGTAACCATCGTCGCCGGGCGAGTCCCAGGCAAAATGCAATATGCCTTCGCTTGCGCCCGGCCAGGCGGACAGGCTTGTTATCGCCCCCGGCGCCGTGGTATCCGGCGTCCGGGCAAAACATTCCGCCGAAAATGCCGACTCCAGCACCTGGCTCCATAAGCCGTTGCCAAGGTCGCCCTTGTCCAGGCAACTTACATGGAAATAATACGTCGTTTCGGCGGCAAGGCCGGTGCTTATGAAATACGTCGCCGGGTGGGCGAATGAAAACGTGCTTATCGCCGGCGTGTAACTTGAAAACGAAAACGTGGCGCGATACACTTTATAAAAATCGCGGTCGTCGTAAGTTCCAGCCGCGGGCAGCGTCCAGTTCAATTTTACGGTTGACGAGCTGAGCGCAAGCGCCGAAAGGTTGCCGGGCGCCTGCGGCGGCAGATCGCGCGCGCAAACGGTGCGGGTATTAGAAAGAAGCGAATAATTATTCACGCTGTCTTTTGCCTTTATCGCAAACCAGTAGGTGGCGCCTGGATAAAGCCCAGTTATGGTTTTATTCTCCGTGTCCGGCGGATCAACGGCCGCCGCGGCGAGCGCCGAAACGCTTATCGCGTTAAAAGCAGATTCGTCAATATCCGACGTTGACCACTTAATTGTATATGAAGCGCATCGCCCCGAGGAACCGTCCTCACCCGACGCGCCCCAGCTTAAAAGCGCCTCGCCATCCGCGGCGCCGGACTGCGAATTTGAGTTTACCGTCGGCGCGGAAGGCGCCACGCGCACGGTAACCGTGGAAAACTCCATTTTATCTTTTAAAAGCGGCGTTACGGGCTTGTTGTCATTATTCGTCGCCCATGCGCGGTACTGGTAGGTTGCGCCCTCGGCCAAACCTGTGTCCTGCCATGTGGTGGCCGCGACAAGGTCGAAAAGCGGACGGAACGTCGCAAAACTATTGCTTGAACGCTGTAACGAATACCGCGTATACGACGGATTTTCGTTTAATGCCCATGAAATGTATATTTTCGTAGTCTCATTTATGGTTGCAAAACCGGTGGGAAGGTTGCATAGCGTATATATCGTCCTGGCCGCGGCGGACGTAACGTAGCCGTTGTACGCCTCGACGGAAACGGCCGCCGGCGCGTTGGGCGTAAGCCCGGCCCGCGTCCAGAACGTGGTGTCAATGCCCAGCGAATCAGCCATCACTTCGCCGGACGTGGAATTGATAACGCGATACCCCAGCGCATTGGCCGCCGGCTGCCATGCAAAGCGGACGGTATCGGTTGCAAGCGCCACGGTATCATTTGAAAACACGGGGCTTGCGACGGCAACCCACGGCATGGCGCCCGCAGCGGCGCAATAGGCGCCTGCCGTGCCTGCCGCATCCCTTGCGCGCACCCTGTAATAATATGTATTGCCGTTTATTAACCCGGTTGACTGGTGGGTGGTGCCGGGATGCGCTATGACGGCAATCAGCGAAAATGCCCCGGAATCCGAAAAGCTTGACTGTTCCACGTCGTATGAACTTATGTCAATTTCAGTGTTTGCCGTCCAGGAAATATCAAGGTAAGTATCATGCTCCGTAAACAAAAGCCCCGCTACGGCGCCCGGTGCCGAATCGGCGACCACGGCAAAATTCAATGTATTGACAGCCCCGCCAGTATCGGACGATGACTGCCACACTCCGTAAACCGTATTGGAGTCAATACATACCACCGCGAAATAAAGTGTTGCCCCGCACGTAAGCCCGGTCAGCGTGCGCGTCTCCGGCAGCCCGCTTGAAGCGAATACCGTCCAATTGTGCGCGTAAGCGTTAACCCAGCCGTCATAAAAATTTGCGGACGTTATATCGGACGTCGCATATCTTACCGCATACCCTGACGGAACACCGGTGTTATCGCCGGGATCCGGGCTTGTCCACTGTAAAGTAACACTACCCTCCACGGTGGTTGCAATCGCCGCGAGATCCGTTATGTTTTCCGGCACGGCAAAAAGCAGCGCTCGCGCCGCACACAGGATAAAGACAGCCAGAAATGTTTTTTTCATAGACAAAATAAAAACCGCACTGTCCCGCAGGGACAATCCGGTTGCCGAATAAACACGGGCGAGAAACGGCAATGATGCCGTTTTTCGCAAGTTTACACACGCTGTTTCGGCAACCCGGCCACCCTGGAACCGGTAATCAAAAAAATTACCGGAACTTTAGGCCCGTACCCGCCGGACTCTTTTTTCCGACGGGCTTCGCCGCGATAACAGCCGGCGAACGGCTTTGCGTCCCCATCTTTCGATGGGTTTGCCAACTTCATAAATTTATCGAACAAGCACTAATGATTTAACAGGGTTTCGTTGATTTGTCAAGGACTTTTTAACAATCATCTGATTCATCTGATTGTCAACCCTTGCGGCGGTGCAGGCGGCGTGGTGTCGGGTGGCGGGGGCGGCGGGACGTAGTACGGACGGGTGTTAACGGCCACGGATTGTGACTGGGCTGACTCGAGAGCGGCCGGATCAATTGATGTTATTGTATACATATATGTTACCGCCGGGGTTAACCCTATGTCCGTGTACGACCTTGGATAGCTGTCCAGCGCCGCTATGGCATGAGCGTCCCTGTATACTTTATAACCTTCGACCGAGTAATTATCAGTCGCGCCGGACCAGTCAAGTTTCACCTCGGTATCGGATAATATTTCAAATGTTACGGTGGACGGAGGAGCGGGCGGCGTGGTATCCGCGGGCGTAGTAACCGTTTTTGTTTCCGTAGCCCCGGATTCGTTGCCGGCCTCATCGTATGCGGTTACGTAACAGGTATATGTGGTTTGTTCGGTGGCTATTGTGCTATAGCTGGCATCATCAGACCATAATACATCGCATGACGGCGACGCCTGGCCAGCCGCTTGCGAACACCAGTAAAGGTGATAGCCTGCCAACCCGAAATCGTCAGTTGAATTCCCCCATCCAAGTATCACGTCAACATACCCGCCTATCGAGCCTATGGACATATTTAAATAGGAGG